>JBJMLW010000001.1:0-4341 GCA_045805105.1 Flavisolibacter sp.
ATACATCAGGTACCAGGTTCTTCATTTCTTCAGCTGGCATATTCTGCTGGTGCATATTGCGAAACAGGTTCCGTAATGCATACATCGGGGTCTTCAGGTCATGAGAAATAACGGAGAATAATTTGCTTTTGATGGAATTCAATTCCGTTAACTCCGTCTTTTGTTTTTCCAGCTGTTCAGCTTTTTCAGTAATGTCTTCTTTCTGTTTTTTGATCTCCAGGTTTTTCCTGTGAAGGATCCTTTGTTTAGCGAGTATCTTGAACTGGTAGCCTGTATTTTCTTTCTTGATCAGAAAAAGACCATAGAAGATAAAGCCGAGTGCAAGAAGATGGTTGAGGAAATAAAGTATCCTGTTCTCATGCTTCAACTCATAGATAAAATCTTTCAACAGTACCGACAGTACAAAATAATTCACCATGGTGAGGGCGATGGTGAAAAGCATGTAGCCCATGTCCTTCAGGAAAAATACTGCGAGCACACCATATAAAATAAAATGTAGCTCAACACCGGGGTTCATTCCCTGCAGGTACACAAATCCGGTAAAAAACGGATATAAGATGAAATAACTCAGCTGCGCGTGTTGGTATTTTTGATAATAATTAAAACATAATACAGCCGCACTCAGTGTGCTTGGTAAACATGATAAAAGCCAGATACCTATAGGCATCTGGTCGCTGTGCAGCAAACCGATCAGTGGAATTAGAATTCCTGTGAAAAGCTGAAAGAAGTTAAGCAGATTGAAAACTCTGAGCTTTCTACGCTCATATTCATCCATTTTATCAGCTATACCAATGTTTCTTATGTACTGGAGAAAAATAAAAACATGCTGGCGGATAGTCTGGAAGAAATCAACTTCTGCAAGGGCGCGAAGTTTTACTTGCAGGGATGTTATTTTTTCCTGTAGAATTTCCATAGTGTATCAGTTCAGGGTACTATTGGGTAGAACAATATAGGGTTTTTATTCAATTGGTCAAATAGTTCTACGAATGAAAATTTGCCTGAAACCCTCTACAGATGGGCTTTTCAGATCATCAGCCTGCTGTTTTTTTACACAGTATTTTACCGTATTAAAAAAAAAGCTCCGATATAACCGGAGCTTAAAAAGTTACATGTCAGTAAATTATGCCTGCTCTGCATACATTTCGGTTGGTAAGCACACACAAATGAGGTTTCTGTCGCCATAAGTATTGTTAACACGCGCCACACTGGGCCAGAATTTATTTATTTTGACATATTCCAAAGGAAATGCTGCCATCTCCCTGCTATATGGCTTTTTCCAGTCATCACTGCAGATAACAAATTGCGTATGAGGTGCATTTTTTAACGGATTATCTTTTTTGTCCAATTGATTTTCTTCCACCAGTGAAATTTCCCGCCTGATACTTAATAACGCATTACAAAACCTGTCCAGTTCTTCCTTGTCTTCACTTTCCGTTGGTTCAATCATGATCGTTCCGGGAACCGGAAACGACATTGTAGGTGCGTGGAAACCATAATCCATTAGTCTTTTTGCAACATCTTCTGCTTCTATTTCGGCTGTCTTTTTGAAAGGACGCAGGTCTACAATAAATTCATGTGCACAGGCACCATGATGATTCGTGTATAGAATATCATACTGTTCCTTCAATCGGGCAAGCATGTAATTGGCATTCAGTATGGCATACTCAGTCGCCATTTTTACACCATCTCTTCCAAGCATCCTGATATAAGCATAAGAAATCAAAAGGATTGATGCGGATCCAAACGGAGCAGCACTTACTGCGTGTTCACCGTGTGATAAATCTTTTCCTTTTTTCCATTCCACGTGACCAGGAAGAAATTCTGCAAGATGCTGTTTCACGCAAATTGGTCCCATGCCAGGACCACCGCCACCATGCGGAATAGCAAATGTTTTGTGGAGATTTAAATGACATACATCAGCACCAATCAGTCCCGGAGCGGTTAATCCAACCTGTGCATTCATATTTGCGCCATCCATATACACCTGTCCACCCGACTGGTGTACAATCTGTGTTATCTCTGTTACAGTTTCTTCATACACGCCGTAGGTTGAAGGATAGGTAATCATGATGCCGGCAAGCTTTTCTGCATGTTCAGCAGCTTTTGCACGAAGGTCCTGTACATCAATATATCCATTATCCAGCGCTTTAACTACCACCACCTGCATCCCGCACATGACTGCAGATGCAGGATTTGTTCCGTGTGCCGAGATAGGTATCAGCATCACATTGCGGTGGGCTTCGCCACGGCTTTCATGATAACGTTTGATAGAAAGCAAACCAGCGTATTCACCCTGCGCTCCGCTATTGGGCTGAAGACTGCATGCATCAAATGCTGTTATCTCGCACAGGTATTTACAAAGTTCACGAACGATGTATTGATAACCTTCTGCCTGTTCTTTGGGTGCAAAAGGATGCATTTTACTCCAGTGCGACCAGCTGAGCGGCATCATTTCAGAAGCTGCATTCAGTTTCATGGTACAACTACCCAGTGAGATCATGCTTGTATTTAAAGACAGGTCTTTATTTTCAAGCATTTTAATGTAACGCATCATTTTCGTTTCACTATGGTGCGTATTGAACACCGGGTGCGTCAGGAATTCTGATGTTCTTGTTAGAGAAGAAGGAATGGTATCGAGGCTTCCTTCATGTTCAATGGAATAATTTACAGGGTCAACATCATTCACAAAGGAATTGATCACATCAAACAATGCTGATGTTGTTGTGGTTTCATCCAGCGAAATACCAATCCGGTTCTGATCAAAATACCTGAAATTGATCATCTGCCTTTCTGCTTTTTTCCGGAAAGGAGTGATGTCATTTACCTTCACTACTATGGTATCAAAAAAATATTCATTGATCACTTCAAATCCAAGTTCTTCAAGTGAATGTGCTAGCGTCTGTGTAAGCAATGCAACTCTTTTGGCAATATTCCTCAAGCCATTCGGTCCGTGAAATACTGCATACATCGCTGCCATGTTTGCCAATAAGGCCTGCGCAGTACAGATGTTTGACGTAGCTTTTTCTCTTTTGATATGTTGTTCTCGTGTCTGCAGGGCCATTCTCAACGCACGGTTACCCTGAGCATCAACACTCACACCAATAATTCTACCCGGAATATTTCTTTTGAATTCATCTTTGGCAGCAAAGAAAGCTGCATGCGGACCACCATACCCAAGAGGAACGCCAAAACGTTGTGCAGACCCGAATGCAACATCCGCGTCCAGTTCTCCTGGCGATGTTAGTAATGTAAGTGCAAGGAGATCCGTTCCCATTGCGACATACGCACCATTTTCATGCACCTTTTGGATGAAATTCCTGTAATCTTCAACCGACCCAAGATCATTAGGATATTGAACAAGCGCGCCAAAATAACTTTCATCTATCTGCGCTGTTTTATAATTGCCGAAAACCACTTCAATTCCAACCGGGAACGCCCTTGTTAAAACCACATCCTTTGTTTGTGGAAACGTTAATTCATCAACAAAAAATTTAGGACGCGTGGTGTGATGAATGTCTTTATTAAGAAGGTTGAAAAACATTGTCATAGACTCCGCTGCTGCAGTGGCTTCATCAAGAAGAGAAGCATTGGCGAGCGGAAGTCCCGTAAGATCACTGACTACAGTCTGAAAATTCAAAAGACTTTCCAGCCTTCCCTGCGAAATTTCTGCCTGGTAAGGAGTATACTGTGTATACCATCCCGGGTTTTCAAAAACATTCCGTAGGATCACACTTGGAGTTATGGTATCGTAATAACCCTGTCCGATATAATTTTTAAACAACTGATTTTTTAGGGATACTTCCTTGATGTGTTCAAGAAACTGATTTTCACTCATGGCTGGCGGAAGATCCAGCTCGTGCTTCATGCGAATGGCTGGAGGAACAGTTCTGTTAACCAGTTCTTCCAGGCTGCCAACCCCGATGGTTTTCAGCATCTGGGAAGTCTCGTTTTCATTGGGTCCCAAATGTCTTTGTTGAAATTCACGTGACTGCGCGTCGAAAAGACTCATATACTACTCCTTGTAAGGGCGCAAAGGTAGGAGAAAAGAGGCCATAGACCATAGACGATGGACCATGGAACGGTCGTTTATTTTCTGGTAGACTTTGCGGTCCAAACAATTTGAAACAGCGAGTGTTTTTTAACCGGAATCTACTATGGTCCATGGTCTATGGTCCATTGTCTTTCACACCATCCCCGGTAGCTTCAGTCCCGCATCTTTGAGATCCTTCATGATCTGCTCCTGAAAAAGGAACCTCGTATCATTGAAACCATGTGCCGGTGCCCACACATTAACAAGGACCTTATACCCATCAGGGTTAAGTTCGAGGATACCGGTACGAT
>JBJMLW010000002.1:0-2913 GCA_045805105.1 Flavisolibacter sp.
ATTCATGCATCAGTTTTTGAAATGATTCTTTTCCTATCTGGTCCTCCAGTGATTTCATCCAGGTAGCAGTTGCATCATATGCTGCGAGTTCATAATTTATTACACTGAGTTTTTCGGATGATTCTGTAAATGGCTGTGCAGTTTTTCTTATAATTTTTGTCTGGTATAATAAAGAACTTTCACCGGGTTCAATTCCATACCTGTTACGCATGTATGATTGTTCATAAAAGGTATTGATTCCTTCATCCATCCATGGATTGTCTCTTTCATTTGAAGCAAGAATGCCATAAAACCAATTATGTCCTACTTCATGTACAATGGTTCTTTCAAGTTCTTCATCTGATTCAATAGGGGCGATAACTGTTATCGTTGGATATTCCATGCCACCCCCAAAACTTTTAGGACCCTGGACTATTGATACTACATCATATGGATATTCACCAACGTTTTCGCTATAAAAGCGTATGGCACTTTTGGCATAACCGGTGCTTTTATCCCAGTACTGCCTTTCATCCGGAGTATAATAAGATGAAATTTTAACCACTTTACCTGATGCCAGTATGCAGGTATCAATTGCAATCAAAAATCTTTTATCAGCAAACCATGCAAAGTCATGAACATTTTCCTGCACGTACCTGATCGTCTTCAACCTGTCTGACGATGGCGGGTAAGCATTCAAATCAAATTTCTTTTTTGGAGGAGAAGCAGTTTTTTTAACCGTAGCCTTTTTTACATCTGCCGGGTTATCGTTCTTATTATCCTGGCTGTTCTGTTGATGAGCAGCTTTCCGTTTCAGCGATTCCATTTCTTCGGGAGTTGACAATTTCCCCGTAGCAGCAACAACATAATTTTCGGGGACGGTGATCCTTACATCATAGTTTCCGAATTCGCTGAAGAATTCACCCTGGTCAAGGTATGGCATCTCGTGCCATCCTTTGGTGTCATATACAGCAGGTTTTGGATACCATTGGGAAATCTGGAAACTTTCACCATCATATCCTCCCCTGGAAAAATTAAAAGGAAGTTGTACATGAAAAGGGGTTGAAATCACAACCTGCTCATGCGGAAGAAGAGGTTTTGGTAAAAGGACCCTTATAATATCTATATGTTCAGGATGATCTTCCACTTTTGCATTCATGCCATCTACGCGAAAGTCCAGGCGATTGATATAACCTCTTTGGATCCGGTCGGAAAAATAAAATGCAGTATTCCCATTTTCCAGAAGCTGGTCGCTGAATGCAGTCATATCATTTTTATAGGCATTGGGCCAAAGATGAAACCAGATAAAATAAAGTGTATCGGGCGAATTATTTGTATAAGTAATTTTTTCAAAACCATCCAGTGTTTTTGAACTGTCATTAAGTGAAACATCAATCAAGTAATCAGTTTCCTGCTGCCAGTTCTGGGCAGAAATCCCGGTAGTTAAGATAAAAGTCCACAGAAAAAAAAGAAGCTTTTTCATGTGGCAAAAAATTTTTCAAATGACATGGATCGAGGGTTTATCAATCGCCTGGTGAGCGGAATTTTTATAAATATAATTGATTGAATTTATTTGCCCTTGCCAAGTAAAATGATCCGCAGAGAATGGATCATGATCTTGAAGTCGAGAAGTAAGGAAATGTTTTCAATATAAACGAGGTCAAACTTGCTTCTTTCAATCATTCCTTCAATATTTTCAGCATAACCGTATTGTACCATACCCCATGACGTAAGGCCAGGTTTTACCTTGAGAAGATATTTGTAATATGGCGTGATGGATGTAATCTGGTCAATATAAAATTTCCTTTCAGGTCTTGGTCCTACAAGGCTCATTTCACCAAGCAGGATATTCCATAACTGAGGCAGCTCATCAAGCCGCCACTTTCTCATTACTTTACCCCAGGAAGTAATGCGTGGGTCATGATCTGATGAGAGTGCAGGTCCATTGGCCTCCGCATCCATCATCATGGATCGGAATTTAAACATCATAAATGGTTTCCCTTTATAGCCTATCCGTTCCTGAGAATAAAAAACGGGACCTTTGGATGAAAGGCTTACCCTGATAGCGATGTAAACAAGCAATGGCATTAATAAAACAAGTCCCAGGAATGCTGCTGAAATATCAATTACTCTTTTGATATTCTGCTGCCACTCAGGCATAAGACCTGTATGCAGGTCTATGAGAACTGCACCGAGTACATTACTTGTGCGAACGGAGCCGGAAAGAATGTCAAGTGTATTTGCCTGGATCTTCACAGCAACATTTTTTTCAGAAAGTCTGTTAATGAGTTTTTCAATCAGTTTATTGTCCGATTTGTCGATAGCCAGAATAATCAATTCGAGTTTATTATCGTCAATAATTTTTTCCAGTTCTTCCACATGGCCAAGACGTGGTAGAAATTTCTGGTTTACATTTTCATGTTCACTGATGGAAATATATCCTGTTGCATAGAAACCTTCCACTTCCAGTCTTTTTTCAGCATCCCGGTAAATTCTTAATGCATTTTCATAAGGACCGCAGATAGCTGCACGAAAACGTATGCTTTTACTGGCAAGTTGTGTTTTTGCCGTTTCCAGGATGATTAGCCGGCCGGCAATGGTTACAAGAAAATGAATGGTGAAAAGGCCACCGAAAGCAGTGTAGTAATAGTTATAATCATTCTTCACATCATCCAGCAGAAATAGAAAAAATAAAACAATGCAACCGATGATGCTGCATATAAAAGTTTTTGTAAATTCTGTAAGCCTTGACTTTTTGTAAACCGAATTATAACTTCCAACAAGTGCATAAAGAAGCAGCCATCCCATTGGGATCAGTAAAACACCTGCTGTAAATTTCTGGTCTGTATAAAGGCCTTGTCCAAGGATACTTTTCCTGTAAAAATAAAATATCATCCATACCACTCCGCCTGTTACATAATCAGTCAGCGCATA
>JBJMLW010000003.1:0-6260 GCA_045805105.1 Flavisolibacter sp.
GGTCTGGATTGATGGAAAGCTTTTATTGGATCGCTGGAGACAGTCATGGAATCCTGAGATCAGCCTACTGGATGTAGACCTGCAAAAAGGAAAAAAATACAGTTTCAAACTGGAATGGATTCCCAACGGCGGCGAATCTTATCTGTCTCTGAAATGGTTGCCTCCCCTGACAGAACAGGAAGAAAACAGTTATAGTTTTTCTTCCGAAGCAGGTCGGCAGCTTGACTACTATTTCATTTACGCGAAAGATATGGATGGCGTGATTGCCGGTTATCGTCAACTTACCGGGAAAGCTGCCATCATGCCTAAATGGGCTTTTGGTTTCTGGCAAAGTCGCGAACGATACAAGACAGAAAAGGAGATCCTTGATGTGATTGCTGAATTCAGAAAAAGAAAAATACCGATCGACAATATTGTAATGGATTGGTTTTACTGGAAAGAAAATGAATGGGGCAGCCAGGAATTTGATCCTTCACGTTTCCCTTCTCCGGACAGCATGCTGAAGGTTTTGCATGATCAATACAAAATGCATTTCATGATCTCTGTGTGGCCGAAATTTTACGAAGGCACATCAAACTACAATGAGTTTGATAAAAAAGGATGGCTGTATAAACGAAATATTGCCGACAGGCAAAAAGACTGGGTAGGGCCGGGTTATGTTTCCACATTCTATGATGTATTTAACAAAGATGCACAAAAAGGGTTCTGGGATCTGTTGAACAATCATCAGTATGCAAAAGGAGTCGATGCATGGTGGATGGACGCGAGCGAACCTGATATTTTATCGAATGTATCTCCGCAAAAAAGAAAAGAGCAAATGACACCCACAGCAATGGGTCCTGCTGCATTGGTGTTGAATGCTTATCCCTTACAAAATGCAAAAGGAATTTACGAAGGACAGCGTGCCTCCAACCCGTCAAACCGCGTATTCATACTAACGCGCTCGGCTTTCGCGGGATTGCAACGCAATGCTGCGGCAACATGGAGTGGTGATATTTCCTCACGCTGGCATGATATGAAGTCACAAATCTCAGCAGGTGTTAACTTCTCCATGTCCGGACTTCCTTACTGGACGATGGACATTGGGGGCTTTGCAGTGGAATCGCGATATGAAAAACCAAATGAAAAAGATCTTGATGAATGGCGTGAGTTGATGACACGCTGGTACCAGTACGGCGCTTTTGTTCCATTGTTTCGTGCGCATGGACAGTTTCCGTATCGCGAAGTATTTAACATCGCGCCTGAAGATCATCCTGCTTATCAAAGCATCGTCTATTACAATAAACTTCGTTATCGCCTCCTTCCTTATGTGTATTCGCTTGCCGGTGCGGCTTATCATAACGATGGCACGATCATGCGCGGGCTCGTCATGGATTTTCCAAATGATACAGCTGTTACCAGTTTGAATGATCAATATCTTTTTGGTCCTTCATTACTCATTAACCCTGTGTATAATTATCAGCAGAGAACAAAAGAACTGTACCTGCCCAAAACTGCCGGTTGGTATGATTTATATAAGGGCGTATTTTTTGAAGGCGGCAGAAAAATAACTACTGAAACTACATATGAACGCATGCCCGTGTATGTGAAGGCCGGTTCTATTATCCCTTTTGGTCCGGATTTGCAATACACTTCGGAGAAACCGGCTGAGGAGATCACGCTCTATGTGTATACAGGAGCTAACGGTTCTTTCAATCTGTATGAAGATGAAGGCACCAACTACAATTATGAAAAAGGTGCTTATGCAATCATACCAATGAAGTATAATGAAACGTCAGGAACACTCACCATTGGAGCGCGCAAAGGTTCATTCACTGGTATGCTACTGCAACGGAAGTTCAATATTGTATGGGTTACGAAAAATAAGAAAGCCGGTATCGATATGCAGAATGCTATTGATCATACCATAAATTATAATGGTAAGGCGATTGAAATTAAAAGAAATTAAAACTATTGAGATGAAAAAGCTATTGTGTTGTCTAATTAGTTTGTCTGTATTATTCACGTACTGCAAAAAAGGTGGTAGTGATGGAGGAGGTGGCAATGGTGGTGGCGGAAATGGAGGGGGCACGGGGGGAGGTCAACCGCCTGTTGATCCGCCTGTTGAAAATACAATCGGTTTCTTTCTTGATAACTGGGGACCGAAAACTTTCGCAGCTCCATCCTATACAGATGCTGCAAAGCCTTCTGAAAATGGCAATGTCTTTGTTACAATTGATGCTTCAAAGATCATCACCAAAGTTCCTTCATCTATTTTTGGCAATAATGCAAATCTCTGGATGACTCAAATGGTTACAGAAGCACCGCTGATCAATCATTTAAAAAATCTCAAGCCCAATGTTATTCGCTTTCCCGGAGGAAGTATCAGCGATGTATTTTTCTGGAACGCACAAAATCAGAAACCTGCTGATGCTCCGGCAAACTTGTTGGATGCAAATGGTGTTTCGTCTCCTGCAGGATATTGGTATGGAAAGAACAGCGACTCGTGGACCTTATCGGTAGACAATTATTACAGTATGCTTCAGCAAACAGGTAATGAGGGAATGATCACAGTGAATTATGCATATGCCAGGTATGGAACTGGTCCGAACCCTGTAGCGCAGGCGGCGCATCTTGCTGCTGATTGGGTGCGATATGATAATGGACGTACCAAATATTGGGAGATTGGTAATGAAACAAATGGTACATGGGAAGCGGATTACAGGATCAATACTGCAACCAACCAGGATGGGCAACCTGCAATTGTTACCGGAGCACTGTATGGACAACATGCAAAAGTCTTTATTGATTCCATGAAAAAGGCTGCGCAGGAGATCAACAAGACCATTTACATTGGCATCTATCTTTTGGAAAAGCAACCCGAGTCATGGCAGACCCCGACTGATCAGACCTGGAATACCGGTGTACTTGGTCAATCGGCGAACAAGGCAGACTATTATATCATCCACAGTTATTTTACACCATACCAGGAGAACTCAAACCCTGATGTGATCCTTGCAACAGCGAGCACTAATATGGCAGCGATGATGAATTATGTAAAGACAAGCATCACTAATTCTGGTTCTACTATCAAGCCTATCGCGCTTAATGAATGGAATATTACTTCACAGGGCTCGATGCAACAGGTTTCTTTCGTCAATGGTATTCATGCTGCTATCTTATTGGGTGAAAGTTTAAAGAACAAGTACGGAATGACAAGCCGTTGGGATCTTGCCAATGGATGGTCCGGTGGAAATGATCATGGTCTTTTCAATAACGGTGATGAACCCGGCGTAAGTAAATGGAATCCGCGACCTGCATTTTACTACATGTATTATTTCCAGAAAATGATTGGAGATCGTTTGCTCAATACTTCGGTGATCGGGAATGTACAGAGCTACGCATCTTCATTTACATCGGGCGAAAAAGGAGTGATACTGGTCAATAAAAATAATACTGCCTATACGGCGGTTGTGACAGTTGAAAATGCAACAGCAGGAGCCAGGTATTATTGGTATAGTTTAACGGGCGGAACAGACAACGGAGAATTCTCACGCAAAGTGCTGGTCAATGGTACAGGGCCAACAGAACCATCCGGTGGTCCTTCGGATTATAATACATTGAAACCTTTTTCTGCCGCAACCGCTGGTGGCATTAAAGTTTCATTACCTCCAAGATCAGTGGTTTATATGGTGATCGATAAATAATGGCGTAAGTCAATTGAAAACATGATGAAGTATCAGTTAATTATTCTCGCATTGCTTATCAATATCTGGAGTTTTGGACAGGGAAGCTATGTTCAGAATTATAAAAAATTTGATGGCCTTGCGCTGACACCACCGATGGGATGGAACAGCTGGAACAAATTTGCCTGCAATGTAGATGAGAACATGATCAGGCAAATGGCAGACGCCATGGTTTCATCCGGAATGAAAGATGCCGGCTACACCTATATCAATATCGATGATTGCTGGCATGGTGATCGTGATAGTTTGGGCTTTATTCATCCAGACCCGAAAAGATTTCCTTCCGGTATGAAAGCACTTGCCAACTACGTTCATTCAAAAGGTTTGAAGCTGGGAATTTATTCGGATGCAGGATCACAAACCTGTGGTGGAAGACCTGGCAGCAGGGGATATGAATTCCAGGATGCACAAACTTATGCAGCATGGGGAATTGATTATTTAAAATACGACTGGTGTAACACAGATGGGTTGAAAGCGGAAGGTGCATATAAAACGATTACAGCTGCATTGCGTAAGGCAGGCAGGCCAATTGTTTTAAGCATTTGCGAATGGGGAAACGATAAACCATGGACATGGGGACAGACAGTTGGACATCTATGGAGAACAACAGGAGATATTTATAATTGCTTTGATTGCATAAAAGATAATGGTTCATGGAAAGCATGGGGTGTCATGCAGATAACAGACAAGCAGGAAGGACTACGACAATATGCTGGTCCGGGCCATTGGAATGATCCTGATATGCTCGAAGTTGGAAATCCTGGCTTGTCGGTAAATGAAAACCGTGCGCATTTTTCAATCTGGGCAATGCTTGCTGCTCCATTGATCGCAGGAAATGATCTGCGCAATATGCCTGCGGAAGTGAAAGCGGTTCTTACAAATAAAGAAATAATTGCGGTAAACCAGGATTCTTTGGGTGTGCAGGGTTTTAAATATACTGCAAGAGACAGTGTGGAAGTGTGGATCAAACCATTGAAAAATAATGAATGGGCTGTTTGTTTTCTCAACAGGAGTAACTCACCACGACAGTTTAGCTTCGACTGGCAAAAAGAAATAGTGAATGATACTTTGTCCAACAGAATTCTTGATGCATCTAAAACAAATTTCTCACTTAGGGATCTATGGTTGAAAAAAGAAGCTGGAAATACAAAAAAGATTTTCAGTGCAACCATTCCCGCCCATGACGTGATCATGTATAGATTGAAGCCTTAGTCACTGTCCTTTTTAATAAGATAACCGCAGCATGAAGAAAATTTATATCATACTGAAATTTTTGTTCATTAGTTATTTAGCGATAGGTCAACATAAGAATCGAGGCAGTTTTAATAAGGACTGGAAATTCAAATTAGACAGTACTCAATCTTACAGCGATCCAAATATCAACGATGTTGAATGGAGATCATTGCAGCTGCCTCACGACTGGAGTATCGAAGGAAAATTCGATGAAAAAAATCCGGCTGGTACAGGTGGCGGCGCATTACCTGGTGGTATAGGATGGTATAGAAAAACATTTTACATTCCTCTTTCACAAAAAGACAGGCAGATCTTTATTGAGTTTGACGGAGTGTACAGGAATAGTGAAGTATTCATCAATGGGCATTCGCTCGGAATAAGACCTTACGGCTATAGTTCGTTTCAATACGATCTTACACCTTACCTGAAATATGGCAATGAAAAAAATCTCATTGCCGTGAAGGTGGATAATTCAAAGCAGCCGAATTCGCGCTGGTATAGTGGGTCAGGAATTTACCGCAATGTGTGGCTTTCAGTGCTTGATAAGATTCATGTGCCACAGTGGGGAACTTATAGTACCACACCGGTTGCCAGTGAAAAATTTGCAGGAATTGTTATTGAAACAAAGTCATTTAATAGTTATCCCGTTTCAAAAGATTTTTCCATAGTCAATTCGCTATACGATGCAAAGGGAAAGTTTATAATGAAGGCGATCAGTAACATCAGGCAGGTAGGAAATTCTTTAGTTGGTAGCAAACAGGACTTTCCATTATACAATCCAAATCTTTGGTCCCTTGAAAGACCGTACCTCTATACGATGGTATCCGAAGTAGTTGTCAATGGAAAAGTTGTTGACAGGTATGAAACACCATTCGGAATCCGGAGTTTTAGTTTCGATCGTGAGAAAGGATTTTTATTAAATGGAAAGCCTGTTAAAATTCTTGGTGTTTGCGATCACCATGATCTTGGCGCCCTCGGTGCAGCTGTTAATAAAAGGGCATTGGAAAGACAACTTGAAATATTGAAAGCGATGGGATGTAATGGCATTCGAACTTCTCACAATCCTCCCGCACCCGAGTTGCTTGATCTTGCTGATAAAATGGGATTCATTGTAATGGATGAATCGTTTGATATGTGGGCGAAATCAAAAACTCCTTTTGACTATCACCTCGATTGGGATCAATGGCATAGGCAGGACCTCGCAGATTTTATTATACGGGATCGCAACCATCCTTCAGTCTTCATCTGGAGTGTCGGTAACGAGATCATAGAACAATGGGGAGATGAAAAGAAAGGCGATAC
>JBJMLW010000004.1:0-12827 GCA_045805105.1 Flavisolibacter sp.
CACCGCGGTGAAATTTCCAGTTGAAGTCGAACAATGTTGTTTGTGAAAAGCTATTTGTAGTGAGAAGTAAGGTGAATAGAATTGTTAGAATTCTTTTATGCATACTTGAAAGTTACGGACCATGTTTTATGTTCTTCAGTAAATTTTTAGTTTTAGTTCTTAGTTTCTTTCCACTTTTTTTACCGCTTGCAATTCACTTCGTATGGAGTTTTGAAGTAATTGGTGCACCATACTGGTTGGCAACGGGGAGGACACTATCCACCATTGTTTATGAACATTTTAAATTTAGATTACATACAAATTGGATTTAATTTTTCTATTTGTGCTAAATTTCTCTTCCACCTTTTTCTTGAAAAAAAGGTGGAGCCCTCCCGACATAATATGTCGGGACAAGCCGATCCGATGCGGATCATTTCCTAAAGTCGGCCCTCTGCTGACGGATCGCCGTTGGTGAGAGTCTTATAAATGGAAGCCTTTATATCAATTACGCTGCTGCGTGTTTTTCGAAGCCACTGGAGGTGCTCTATTTTTCGCTTCAATCGTTTTGGTGAAATAATCTTTTTAGAAGCAAAAAATAAGGCACTGGACCAGTTCTTTAGATTGATCTAAGGGCATTCTGGTGCGATATGCATCTTACAGAATTTCTGCAGGCCTTTTGAAAAAATTTGGTCAACCTTTTCTAATAAATACAGGATGGGTAGAGTAAATAAGCAGTTCCTTTTACCAAAAAGACACCTTTTCAAATTATCGAAGAGATCAAGCGCCTTGTTTGTTTGCCTCTGCTTGTATGTTTTCCCAACAAACATTCGCAAACAAACACAGCGCCTCCAGGAAATCAAGCATAGTACGAAGCAGAATCTCCCACCTATAGATTATCCGCATAAAGATCTCTCACAAACGCGAGTTCGCAGCGGAAAACTCCGGTCTAGGAAAACATCCTATCCCTGCCTGCCGGCAGGCAGGGAACGCGCTTGTCCCGACATTTAATGTCGGGATTGCTCCACTTTTTTTGTCAAGAAAAAAAGTGGAAAGGAAATTCCTGAAGAAGTTTATGAGTGCAGGAACTGGTTTGTTAAGAAATGAACTCTGACATGTTTAACATTAAAAGAAGAATTATTGATGATTCATTTTGAAAAAGTGAAACAACCCAAAATGTAAACGACTTACCATGGTCCATGGTCTATTGTCCATGGTCTAATGCTCCCTCAATTCAGCTGCACCACCGGCAACCGATAATTCTGCCCATCCCAGATGATCAGTTCGTGTATTTCGAGTTTCCAGAATTTATGAAATGGAGATTTGGAGAGGATTCTTCTGGCTTCTGTTTTATTTCTTGCATTGATGGTGATCCAGACGGTCTGGATTTCCATACTCACCGCATAATGTTCAATTACCTGTTCATCAATGAGTGAATTAATATAGGCACGGTGCTCCTGAACGATTTTCATGGCTTCCTCGTTCCATTCGAATGTTACGGTTACCACGTATTTATTCATGTTATGAAATTGTCCAGTCAATTATCCTGTTAGCCCACTCTTTTCTATAGGGTGTGGAAACCCTGATGTAATTATCGGTATATCCTTCCATGAGCTGTTCATTATGCCCTGATTCAAAAAGTACCTTTCGTGTTTGACCTGCATGTTGCTCTGTGAAGTATTGCATCTTCATATAACTGAGCTGACGCAGAATTTTATTTCTTTCATGCCTGATGTTCACCGGAACAACGGGTTTGATATTCAGCGCATGTGTATTTTCTCTTTCAGAATAAGTGAATACGTGAAGGTAACTTATATCAAGGTCATGAAGGAAATTGTAGGTTTCGCGGAAATGTTCTTCGGATTCCGACGGAAATCCAACAATAACATCCGCACCGATGGCGCAATGAGGCATGCGCGATTTGATATCAGCAATTCTTTCCGCATACAATTCTTTTTTATAACGCCTGCGCATGAGTCCGAGAATTTCATTGCTGCCGCTTTGCAACGGTATATGAAAGTGGGGCATGAACTTTTTACTTTCAGAAACAAACCTGATGATATCAGGAGTAAGCAGGTTGGGTTCTATGGAAGAAATCCGGTAACGTTCAATGCCTTCCACTTCTCCAAGGGCCTGCACCAGATCGTAAAAATTTTCTTCATGCTTTTTTGAGCCATCAGCACCTTTGCCGAAATCGCCAAGGTTCACACCTGTCAATACAATTTCCTTTACTCCATTTTCTGCAAGTTCATTTACATGGCGGATCACATTTGAAATGCGATCACTCCTGCTTTTACCACGCGCCAGGGGGATGGTACAGAATGAACAGGTGTAATCGCACCCGTCCTGCACTTTTAAAAACGTTCGTGTGCGGTCATTAACCGACCATGAAGAATGGAAACCACTGACATCTGCAATATCGCAGCTGCTGATGCGTGATGAATCACCTTTCGACAATTCCCTGAGGTGACTGGCAAGATTGAATTTTTCTGCGGCTCCGAGTACAAGGTCTACTCCAGGTATTGCTGATATTTCCTTTGGCTTCAGCTGTGCATAGCAACCGGTAATGACAACCAAACTTTCAGGCGCCTTTCTTTGGATCCGCCGCACGAGCTGTCGGCATTCCTTATCGGCATTTTCTGTTACGGAGCAGGTATTGATTACATACACGTCGGCCTGGTCATCAAACTCTTTTTTCATGAAACCATCAGCTTCCAACTGGCGTGAAAGGGTAGAGGTTTCTGAAAAATTCAGCTTGCAACCGAGAGTATGAAAGGCTACCGTGCGCTGCTTTTCCATGAACCCCCAAAAGTAAGAAGGAATTGGTAAAAGCCGGGCCACAAAGGCACTAAGGCGCAAAGATTCACAAAGATGAAACACATTAAAATTTAAAGACAATACTATTTTTCAAGAATTTCATTTCTGCTTCTTTGTGCCTTAGTGCCTTTGTGGCAAAACTAACCGGTGAGATAATATCTTTACTACTATGAAGGGACGCCCTGCAACATTTACATTATTTATTGTACTGGCGCTGCTGTTCATTTTTATTTTTAAAAGATGGCATGAGCCCCGTACCCGGGAAGCCTTTGACCGCCATCCGTCGCACATCTATTATACAAAACACGCACTTTGCCGGATGGACTGCCGGCACATCAGCAAAGAAAATATCAATGAGATCATGGAAAATGGCATCATCAATCTAAACAAATCAAACAGGTTCGACCGGCCGTGTCCCACCTTTGCATTACAGGGACAAACTGCAGACGGAGAAAAATTGAGGGTAATCCTGGCGCAATGCACGGAAGAAACAAAGGTGATCACGTGTTATAATCTACAGGAAGATTTTGAATGTCATTGTCCCGGAGATGAAAAGAAGAATTAGTATGCGGATCCTTTTGAAGCCTTTCCATATTTTATATGTCATTTATGCTTTCATCCTTTTTGTTGTGCTGATGATCCCTGTTTTCGTGTGGTCACTCATTGTATTGCCATTGGGAAAAATCAAAGGAGGTAACCTCATTTATGCCGGATGCATGGTGTGGGCAGACATTTGGTTTTTGCTGATTTTTATCTGGCACCGCAACATTTACCTGGAAGAACCCGATGATGATGATTCTTACATTTTCGTTTCAAATCATATTTCCTATCTCGATTCAGCTATCATTCCTAAAACATTTCGCCACCCGTTACGCCCGTTGGGTAAGGTGGAGATGTCGAAGATCCCGATATTCGGTTTTATTTACAGGAATACAATTGTAACGGTAGACAGAAGCAGTTCAGCGCAACGTTCGAAGAGCGTGCAGCAACTGGTATCTGTTCTCCGCAAAGGCATATCAATTCTTGTTTTTCCGGAAGGAACATTCAATACAACCGAACAGCCATTAAAAGACTTTTATGATGGAGCCTTCCGTATTGCCATTGAAACACAAACGCCGATAAAACCTGTGCTGTTACTGGATTCCTATGCACGCATGAATTATAAAACTATTTTTTCGCTGAATCCCGGCAGGAGTCGTTCGTTGTTTCTGCCTCATGTTCCTGTGGAGGGATTAACGCTGGATGATGTTGGTGTTCTGAAAGAAAAAGTTTTTGGTGAAATGAAACGTGCGTTGATTGAGTATGGTGCGAAGTGGGGGAGGTGAAATCGTGAAACGTCAAACGTGAAACGAGAATCGTGAATCGTCAATTGTCAATCGTGAGTGATCATTGCTGTCATCCGTGTAAGTGTTAGGCAATTCATGGATAAACCAGATTGGCTTTTATACATGAAATGAATGAACTAACGCCATCCCGCAACGTGGATGGCGTTCCAAAAAATGAGCGATTCCACATGAGCATCGCAAAAAATAAACTCTGCTTAATCTTTTACAATCCCTAAAATCTGTTACCAAACTAGTTGACATTTACAGGGTTGACATGCATAATCATTACGTTCACCTTTCACGTTTGACGTTTCACGTTTCACGATTGACGATTGACGTTCTCAGATCAAGGCCACTTACCTTATTTATTAAAGTACGGACTCGTAAAACCAAGTTTTTTCAGTCCATTCTGAATTTCCGGAATGTTCATGAACAGTTTCCATATCAGCCCGGTCCTGTAATTTTCAATCATCACAACAATAGGTCCCTGGTCAATGGCAAGATGGCTTTTTGCATACCAGTTGTGATGAATGCTGAAGCCATCAACAAACCCGTATCTGCTCCAGATTTTATTTCCCATCTCATAATAAAAAAAACGAAGCGCTTCCATACTTTCCTTTGGTGTGTAAGGCATGGATGAAAGTGCAGCAGTTGGCTGTATCACGCCGAAATCAACTTCGGGACAGTGTGCAACATATCCCTTGTAACTGTCACCAGCAGTAAGTCCCCAGCATCTTTCGCTGTACCCTTTATATTTTTTTGGGTTTTCAATACAATAGGCCCTGTTGATCAGCGTATGATTTTTTCCCTGCAGGAAATAATCATTACCCAATGAATCTGTCAAACCATTCGGATCTATTCCCTGGAAAGTATATTGAACAAAAAAAAGCGGACCGCCCCTGTCATAATTACCCAGCGGCAATTTTAAACCGTAATATTCTTTACCATTTCTGAATCCACCGCTTCCCACCCATGAACCATCATAAACAGATTTTGAAATCGGATGATTGGGAGATGATGCAGCCATGATATATGTAATCAGGCATTCATTCCATCCCCAGACGGGGAAGTTCATATCAAAACCATTATTCGGACTCCAGTGCCAGAATAATTTATCCTGGCCATTGGTATGCCAGTTCCAGTTGGCAGCTCCCCACATCTGGTCAATTCTTTTACGGAGGTAAACTTCTCTTGGTGCATCACTTTTAAAATATTGTTTCGCACACAGGAAGCCCATGAGCAGGTAAGAGGTTTCAACAATATCAGCTGCATCATCAAGCCTGTCGAATTTGATTGTTTTACCTGTGCGTCCATTCATAAAATGCGGGTAGATGCCATGATAACAATCGGCATTGATCAGAAAATCTGCAATCTTGATCAGCCTTCGCACTGCAGTATCTCTTCCAATCCATCCTCTTTCCACAGCAACGATCGTACTCATGATACCAAAACCGGTTCCACCAATGGCACCTGCATCAGGACCAAATTTTGTTTTACTGAAGTTGGGTTCATCCCATGCTTCATTGATATAATCCCAGTAGTGTTCTGCCAGTACGGTATTACTTCTTTCCAGTGCGAGTCCACTTACGGGATGCGCGCCATGCCAGAAATAACGAAACGTCTGTTTTTGTACCACTTCCAGCAACTGGTCGTCTGTAAGTCCTTTGATAATACCCACGGCAGCAATTGAATCGGGAAATGTATGTTGAGATTTTTTTTGTGCAGATAAACGGACACACAGCAGCAGTGTACATGAAAGAAGTACAATTTGTTTTACTGTTTTTAAATTATGACTCATCATTTATTTTTTACAATGATCCACCTGTTCAGATCATTATATGGCATTTCAATTACCACTTTATAAAAATCAGATGGAATTTTACTGATATCAACCGATGCCTGACCTGCAGATACGGGAACAGTTTTCATTAGCGTATACTTATCCTTTCCACCTGTTTTAAAAAAATTGGTTGGTGCCAGCCAGATTTTTGCGACGCCTTTTTTATCAATCACTTTCCATTTTAAATTGATCATGTTATCCGAACGGACAGCAGAAGCATCTGTAGCAGAAATTTTACCTATAAGCGAAACGCCATCAATTTCCATCAGCTTTTCTGCAGGTATTTTAATATTCATGAAAGATGCAATCGAAGGCATGATGTCAACAATGGCGGGTTGTTCTTTTTTAAATCTCTGATTCAAACCTTTTGCATTGGTAGCGATCCATGTAGTCCGTTCGCGTTTGCTTTGACTACCATGGCCATAACCATTTTCCTCGCGTCCGTGATCTGTTGTTATAAAAACCAGCCAGTCTTCCTTAAACTTTTTCTTCCTGTACTGGATTGCCGTCCAGATTCTTCCGAGTTGTTTATCCATTTGCCTTACAGCTTTATCCATTTCTTTGCTGTTACCATATCTGTGTCCCATTTCATCTGTGTTTTCCAGGTAAATCCATGTAAGATCCGGGCCATGGCGCCGGATATTGGATGCCGCTGTATCGGTAACTGCTTCATCAAGTTTTAGCATGTATTGTCCGAGTGTATCATGCGGGTATTTCAGAGTATCCAGTTCAATGCCGTCGAAGGAAAAATCAGGATGAAGATTTCCTGCTGCTTTTACTTCGCTTCCTATGAGTTTAGTGCGGTTGTCGAGCCATGTTGAAAATACAGCTGTTGTTTTCCGGGGATACTGTTGTTTAAAGAGGCGGAATATATTCCAGTAATGATAATTGGGCGCAGCAATATCATTATCCAGCACATTGTGTTTGTTCACCCACGTTCCTGTAAGCAGGCTGTTATAACCAACAGCTGATATCGTGGGTGTTTGTGAATAACCATTCTTTTCACCACCAACATATGCACGGGTATAACCTCCTTCTTTTGCAATGGAATATAGAACAGCTGGATGAAGCCTCTCAATAACGTCGGCAGGTATTCCATCAACAATAATAAAGACAACCTTTTTGTTTTTCTGTGAGAAACCTGTGGTGTAAAATCCAAAGCCAAGCAAAAGGAAAATAATATTCCTGGATAAACGATTCATTTCGATGGTTAATTATTATAGACAAGCAGCTACCGAAATTTACAGATTTGCATTCAATCCCATTAAAAAACATTAACACAGCAGAAGGGAAGGCCACAAAGGCACTAAGTCACGAAGTAACACTAAGGAATACATTAAAATTAACTTTGTGCTTATCTCTCTGTGCCTCTGTGGTTCATCTTTAGTAAATTTGCACTCTTCATGTACGCCGAAGTCATAATACCCCTTGCCCTTCCTAAAAATTACACGTGGCATATTCCTGATGAAATGATCGACCTGGTTTCGGTGGGTTGCAGGGTGGAAGTGAACCTTGGCAAAAACAAAAAGTACGCAGGCATTGTAAAGAGGATCCATTCAGATAAGCCACTTGCATTCGATACCAAAGACATTGTCAGCATCCTCGATCCGGAACCGGTGATCCAGCGTTACCAGCTTGAGTTCTGGGAATGGATGGCTTCCTATTACATGTGCACGGAAGGCGAGGTGATGGCAGCAGGCCTGCCGGCGCATTTTAAACTTTCAAGTGAAACGATCATCGTTTTCAATGAAGAATACGGAGATGATTTTTCCTCACTTGACAACGAGGAATACATGATTGCCGAAGCACTTCTGATGAAGCATGAATTGCGGCTGACTGAAGTGCAGCAGATACTCGATGTTACACATGTATATCCAATTGTAAACAGGCTGATAGGAAAAAAAGTGTGTTTCGTATGGGAATCACTCAAGCAGACATTCAATCCCAAAAAAGAAACATTCATTCTACTTAATCATGAATACGACAATGAAGACAGGCTTTCAGAATTGCTGAACAACTGGGGCCGCGCACCAAAGCAGATGGATCTTTTGCTCAGTTACCTGCACCTGATTCGAACACAGGGACAAGTAACCAAGTCGGACCTTTTAAAAAAATCTGATGCATCCGATGCGCAGCTGAAAGGTCTTGTTGATAAAGGCATCCTACGGATAGAAAAGCGAAGCATCGACAGGATTGTATATGCGCCAAAGGATGTTGTGGTTGAATTTGAGCTGACACCAGCACAACAGGTAGCGTATGTGCAGCTTGAAAAATCGTTACAGGAAAAACAGGTTTGTCTTCTTCATGGTATTACCTCGAGCGGAAAGACACATTTATACATCAAGCTGATTGAACAATATATCCGCAGCGGTCAGCAGGTTCTGTACATGCTTCCGGAAATTGCACTGACTTCGCAGATCATCAGAAGACTGCAAAAACATTTTGGCGGATACATCGGGATTTATCATTCCAAATTCAGCCAGAATGAAAGGGTGGAGATCTGGAATAAAGTGAAAAGCGGAGAATTGAAAATAGTTCTCGGCGCGCGCTCTTCACTTTTTCTTCCATTCATGGACCTTGGACTGATCATTTGTGATGAAGAACATGATTCATCGTACAAACAGCAGGATCCTGCCCCACGTTATCATGGCCGGGATGCAGCCATTTACATGGCGTCGCTGCTGCATGCAAAGGTGTTACTGGGAAGCGCAACACCATCACTGGAATCGTATTACAATGCAAAGAATGATAAATACGGTTTGATTGAACTCAATGAACGGTTCCGTGAAGTAAAACTTCCGGCTATTGAAATGGTTGACAACAGGATGCTTGCACACAAGCCCGGTGAAAAAATCATGCTGTCGCCACCTTTGCTCGGGGAGATCCGAGAAACTGTTGCAAGGAAAAAACAGGTGATACTATTTCAGAACAGGAGAGGTTATGCGCCCTACCAGGTATGCATGGTGTGCGGATGGATCGCTCAATGTAAAAACTGTGATGTGTCGCTGACATACCACAAATATTCCAATAAACTGAAGTGTCATTACTGCGGAAATATTTATCCGCCCACACCTGTATGCCAGGCCTGCGGAAGCGATAAACTGGTACAAAGAAATTTCGGAACAGAAAAGATTGAAGAGGTTCTGGATACAGAATTGCAGGATGTAAAAGTAGGCAGGATGGATTTTGATACCATAAAGAACAAGAATGCACACGATGTGCTCATCCAGCAGTTTGAACAAAGAAAGATTGATGTGCTCGTGGGAACGCAAATGGTAGTGAAAGGTCTCGACTTTGACAATGTTGACCTGGTTGGCATTCTCGATGCAGATGGATTACTGCACTTTGCAGATTTTCGTGTGAATGAACGTGCATTTCAACTGATGGAACAGGTGAGTGGAAGAGCGGGCAGAAAGGATGGACAGGGTCATGTTATGATACAGACCATGAACCCTGCACACCCGGTGTTGCAGTTTGTAGCCCATCATGATTTTACCGGAATGTACCTGGAAGAAATTGAAAAGAGAAAGCAGTTTCTTTATCCGCCCTTTTCAAGGATCATTAACATTCACTTCAGGGAAAAGGAGAGGGATGTGGTACAGGAAGCCGCAAATGCGTATGCACAATCGCTTGAAGTACCGTACGGAAAATATTTTGTGGGACCGGCAGAACCGGTTGTGAACCGGGTGCGGAACCTGTTCCTGATGGAAATGCTGGTGAAGCTGCCAAGAGACAGTCACCTGATAGCTAAATGCAAGGCTGATTTATTAAAGGCAATTACTCTGTTGCATGAGAATAAGAGATTTAAAAAAGTAATAGTGGTTCCTGATGTTGATTCAGTTTAGGCCACAAAGGCACAAAGGCACGAAGAAACACAAAGAACTTCTTAGTGCAGCTTAGCGCTTTGTGCCTTAGTGGCAAAAGAAAATGAATTTACAGCATAACATATCATTAAAGAAGTACAACACCTTCGGTATTGAATCGAAGGCGAAACATTTTGCATCTTTCACTTCATCAGATGAATTATATGAACTACTTGAAAGTAATTATAATCATTCACCACTCATCCTCGGTGGCGGGTCAAATATTCTACTGACAAAGGATGTAGATGGAATGGTGATGAAGAATGATATCAGGGGCATAGATATTGTTCATGAAACAGATGATCACATTTTCATAAAGGCAGGAGCAGGGGAGAACTGGCACCGGTTTGTGATGCATTGCGTTGAGCATGATTTTGCGGGAATTGAAAATCTTTCACTGATACCGGGTAATGTAGGCGCGTCGCCGATGCAGAATATTGGTGCATATGGTGTAGAGATCAAGGATGTATTTCATGAGCTGGATGCGGTCCACATCAAAGATGGCACCACACAAACTTTTTCACTTAATGATTGCGCATTTGGTTACCGTGAAAGTGTATTTAAAAATCATTATAGGAATCAATTCATCATTACACATGTTACCTATCGTTTGAATAAGAAACCTGTTTTTCATACGTCATATGGCGCTGTTCAGCAGGAATTGGAAAAGATGGGTATAAAGGAATTAACTATCAAAGCCATTTCGCAGGCGATCATCAACATCCGTTCTTCCAAATTACCGGATCCTAATGAAGTTGGAAATGCAGGAAGCTTTTTCAAGAATCCCCAGATTCCGAATTCTAAATTCCAACTACTTAAGGAAAAATTTCCAAATATGATTTCGTTTCCTGCAGGCGAACAGCATACGAAACTCGCTGCCGGCTGGCTCATCGAGCAGTGCGGATGGAAAGGATATCGTAAGGGTGATGCAGGATGTTATCCAAAACAGGCATTGGTGCTGGTGAATTATGGTGATGCAACAGGAAACGAAATTTTTGAACTGAGTGAATCAATTATTCATTCGGTGAAAGAGAAGTTTGGTGTGGAGCTGGAAAGAGAGGTGAACATTGTTTGAATTATGTTGTATGTTGAATGTTGAATGTTGTATGTGGAATGTTGTATGTTGTATGGGTGTTTTATTTGTTAATCCATACTTCTTACTTCAAACTTAATTTAACATACAACATTCAACATATCTAATTAAAGTCTTCTTCATCCACATCATCATAAGAAGATGACGATTGTATATTCAGCATGCTTCCCATTAAATCCTTGAATTCAATAGAAGTTTCAAGAATCTTTTTACTGATGAGGGAGTAAGACGATAATCCATGCAGTACGAATTCCATTAACAACGAAGCTTCCTTTTCATTGGCATGCGGGAAATGTTTTTTTACCAGGGCATGCAGGCCATCCACTTTATACAGGTGATTTATTTTTTCCCTGTCGGTTGTAGCAAAGAAAAGGTTGATGTGATTTCCTTTATCAAACCAGCTCGTAATGGATTTATATGGATTGTCTATTGCCTGTGGAATATCTCCTTTTTTCTGCGCGCGTTTTTTTAGCGAATCAGGATTAGGAAAATAAAGAACAAACTGTGAGCGGATCGCCCTGTCCAGTAAATTCATCGCCACCTGGTATGGTCCTTCCTGTTCACCTTCATACACCAGTTCAATTTTTCCTGTGATGGAAGGAATGATTCCAATTAAATCACTGATCCATACATGCGTTTGTTTCTCGCTGTTAACAATTGCTCTCCGTTCAGCAGCACTTACAGCATTTTCAAATGCGGAGATGGTTAAACGGGCACTCACACCACTTTTTTTATCTACCAGTTCACTCGCCCTTGCTTCGAATGCCACCTGTTCAATCAGTCTTTTTACGAGATCACTTACGGACACCTTTGCCTTCTGATCCTGTGCAATGTCTGCTTCCTGTTCTGTAATAGCCAGCGCATTTTCCAATGACTTCGGATAGTGTGTAAGGATCTGGCTTTCGATGCGGTCTTTGAGTGGTGTAACGATGGAACCACGATTGGTATAGTCTTCCGGGTTTGCAGTAAACACAAAAAGTATATCAAGCGGAAGCCTCAGTTTGAAACCACGTATCTGCACATCACCTTCTTCGAGTATATTGAATAGTGCCACCTGGATTCTTGCCTGCAGGTCGGGAAGTTCATTGATGACGAAAATGCTGCGGTTGCTTTTTGGTATGATGCCATAATGTATCACACGTTCATCAGCAAAACTTAACCTGAGATTTGCAGCCTTGATGGGATCAATATCACCAATAAGATCAGCAACACTTACATCCGGTGTGGCAAGTTTCTCGCCATAACGCTGACTGCGGTGTACCCATTCGATGGGTGTATCGTCACCTTTTTCATGAATCAGGTCCTTAGACCATTTTGAAATGGGTTTCAGCGGATCATCATTGATTTCACTCCCGGTTACAATGGGAATATATTCATCAAGCAGGTCCGTCATCTGACGCGCCATTCTTGTTTTCGCCTGTCCGCGCAGTCCAAGAAGAAGGATATTATGTTTACTCAGTAAAGCTCTTTCCACATCAGGTATCACGGTGTCTTCATATCCAATGATGCCGCTGAATGTTTCTTCCTTATTCTGGAGTTTTTTAATCAGGTTCTCGCGCAGTTCTTCCTTGATGCTTTTCGGTTTGTAGCCGGCTTCTTTTAATTCGCGTATTGTATTAATTCGTTTATAGTCCATTTTGGAACCTGGATTTGGGGGGATTATAGGATTTGGAGGAACCAAATGTTACAATCCCCTATATTTTTTAAAATTGTTTATTGTCACAGATTTTTTTTAAAATCCATGATCAACAAATTTTTTGTTCTCTAGTCTTTTAAATTGCAAGCTAATACTTCCAAAATTGATCAAAAGACCAATTTCCATGTTGTAGGCTTCAAGGTAATTTTTTGCCTGAGCGAGATGAACATTTTCAAGTTGTGTGATGGCTTTAATTTCCACCATGACCTTATTCTCA
>JBJMLW010000005.1:0-10912 GCA_045805105.1 Flavisolibacter sp.
TAAAGGTTATTGATGTCCGGATTTCAGAATAGTCAGAATGTTTTGAATGAATCCTTCAGGTAATAAAAAACAGGGCTCCGGGAACGGAGCCCTTTCTACTTACTATCAACTTACTGCACAACGAACTGTTTTCTGATATGTTCAGGTCCATTGATTTCCAGTAGATATAATCCACTTGGCAAACCATCAACCTGTACTGACCTGTTTAATCCTGCTCCTGTATGGTTAAAAAATGATTTTTGGATGATACTTCCATTGATATTATATAAGATGTATGAATATTTGCCGGGTTTGATCCGTTTGATGCTGAATTGAAACCATCCTGACTGAACAGGGTTTGGATAAATAATAAGTAAGTCATTCATATTCCCCTTCATCCTTATTATACTGCTATAAACGATTTTTCCTGATGTTTCGGTAGCTTTTATGCGGTAAAAAAACTGATCGTCATCAGCAGAGTAATCTGTATAGGAGTAATGAACATTTCCACCGTTATTTCTTAAAGGTGAGACGGATGTAATTGTGATGAAATCCGTTGCGGTTGAGGATCGTTGCACTTCATAGTTACTGATGTCTGATTCAGTCAGGTTATTCCATCCAATTAAAACTCCTGTGGAAGTAATCATTCCCTGTAAGTCTGAGAACCGTACAGGCAGCGGGCTTTTTTCTGCAAAAGCTACCTCCAGCTGATCAAATTCAACCCCTGTGCGAGCTGCTGCTACTGTACTATGCACCGCAACAACAGCGATATAACCATTATCAAATACACTAATGGAATTATTGGTGGCAGTTGCCTGCAGAATTCCTGTATTAGAAGCACTAGGTACTGAAGATGCGATTGCTCCTGTGCCACTTATAACCGGTAATGCAGAAGTAAAAAGACTCCACTGACCTGTTTCATTACGTATTACCCGTACAAGTATTCCAAAATCTGTTATTCCATTTGTAACAGGTGCTGATGATAAAATATTCACACCAATTCCATTGGTTACAGTTTCAAGAATAATTCTGTCGCCTGTTGAAGCATCATCACCAAAACGTATCCGGTAACCATCAACTGTATTTGTTGTAACATCGGGTTCATTTGCATACAACCATATGTACATCATGTTAGCTGCAGTAGCTGCCTGACCCCTCCTTCCCATCCAGAAACCCCAGGTTTGCTGTGATCCCCAAGAACCAGAAATTCGAGTACTGAGATATTGTATTCCTGAACCGGATGCCACATTCAGCCTGAGTGTATTGGAACCTACCGCACCTGCTGCAACATCACTTGAAGTAGCAATATTCCAGGAGGCAGTTGTTCCCGACCATATTATACCGTTAGTGAAATCACCATCTGAAAAAGATTCACCCAGCTGGGAATATCCTTTGGTCTGGAATAAAAGGAAAAAAGAAAGCAGCGCTATAATCCTTGAAACTTTCATCACCGATAGATTTCATGATGAAATTAGATCTGTGACGAAGGAAAAAAAGGGGAAAAACAACAGAAAATTAGGGGAAAAAACCCGGGAGATGTGGTTACGGGTTGCTGGTCAGTTGTAAATGCTTACAGATGTTATTCAATAATTGAATAAAAAATAAATGAACGTATTTTTTACCGCAACAGGTAAGCAATAAACAGCAACTAGACAAACTTTCCCGTGTGACTATTAGAATGCTTTGACATTCCGGATGGTGGTCCTTCGTAAACAACGTAACCACCTTCTTCACCTGCTTCAGGTCCGAGATCAATGACCCAGTCGGCACTCCTGATAACATCCGTATTATGTTCGATAACAATAATGGAATGACCCTGGTCGATCAGCGCATTAAAGGACGCAAGCAGTTTTTTGATATCATGGAAGTGCAACCCGGTTGTTGGCTCATCAAAAATGAATAAAACCCTTGACGAATTTTTCCCTTTACCAAGAAAAGAGGCCAGTTTGATACGTTGCGCTTCGCCGCCGGAAAGTGTATCAGAAGATTGACCAAGTTTTACATATCCTAATCCTACTTCGCTCAAAGGCCGGATGCATCCGACGATAGTCTTTTCTTCCTTGAAAAATTCCATTGCTTCATCTACGCTCATTTCAAGTACATCGAAAACATTTTTTTCCTTATATCGAACTTCCAATACTTCTTCCTTGAATTTTTTTCCCTGGCAAACTTCACATGTAAGATGTACATCGGCAAGAAATTGCATTTCTACAATTTTCTCACCTTCACCTTTACACGCATCACACCTTCCTCCATCAACATTAAAAGAAAAGTGTTTCGGTTGGAAACCCCTGATTTTACTCAGTGGCTGTGAAGCAAACAGGTCTCTCATGTTATCCCAGGCCTTGATATAGGTAACCGGGTTGCTGCGGGATGATTTTCCAATAGGATTCTGGTCAACCAGTTCAACCTGAGAAATCGAATCCAAACTACCCGTGATTGATTTATGAAAACCAACTTTGTCTGCTGCTTCTCCCTGCAATTTTTTCAGTGCAGGATACAGAATGTGCTTTACAAGAGTTGTTTTACCACTACCACTTACACCACTAACAACAGAAAGTACATGAAGAGGAAACTCCACTCTGATGTTTTTCAGATTGTGCTGTCGCGCACCTTCAACTACAATTGAATCTGTCCATTTTCTAACTTTTTTCGGGGGCTCAATGGAAAGTTCTCCATTGAGGTATTTACCAGTAAGACTTTCAGGGTTGGATATAATCTGGTCATAATTTCCGGATGCAATCACTTCACCGCCCAGGTGTGATGCCAGCGGACCCATGTCAATGATATGGTCAGCCTCACGCATCATCATTTCATCATGTTCCACTACAACAACAGTGTTTCCTAGGTCCCGCAGTTCTTTTAATACGCGGATAAGGTTATTTGTATCACGCGGATGCAAACCAATTGAAGGTTCATCGAGTATGTACAATGAATTAGTAAGATTGCTTCCCAGGCTTCTTGTTAACTGTATTCGCTGGCTTTCACCTCCGCTAAGAGTATTGGCTAAACGGTTCAAAGAAAGATACCCCAGGCCTACATTCAGCATGGTATCTATCCTGTGATTGATTTCGATAATAATTCTTTTAGCAATCTCGTGTTCATATTTTGAAAAATTCCGTGATGCCTTATTGAACCAGGTTCTCAGATCCCTGATAGGCATCTCACTTAATTCTCCAATGTGATTGCCATTTATCTTTACATAAAGCGCTTCTTTCCTGAGGCGGTAACCATTGCATTCCGGGCATTTGGTTCTTCCTCGGTACCTGCTTAATATAACCCTGTACTGAACCTTATAAAGGTTCTGTTCAACGTCTTTGAAAAAATCGTTAATCCCTTCAACATGTGAATTTCCTTCCCACAGGATCCTCTTTTGTTCAGATGTAAGGTCAGCAACTGGTTTGTGTACAGGAAAATCAAAACGCCGCGCTCCCCTGATGAAATTCTCTTTCCATTTACCCAGCTTTTCACCTTTCCAGGGAGCCACTGCACCTTCATATACACTCAACATTTTATTTGGAATCACGAGGTCTTCATCTATTCCGAGCACCATTGAAAATCCCTCGCAGGTAGGGCATGCGCCGAATGGATTATTGAAAGAAAATAAATTAGGAATTGGTTCTTCAAACGTTATTCCATCCAGTTCAAACCTGTTGTTGAAATGAACCAGGTTTTTTCCATCTACTTCGAGGTATACATCGCCCTCTCCTTCATAAAATGCTGTTCCGATTGAATCCGAAAGCCGGTGTTCATCATCCTGATCGAGCTCTTTTGATACAATCCTGTCTATAAGAATAAAAATATTTTCGGGGAACTGAAATGCCGTTTTGAAATCCGGGTTTTTCTCATCAAGTAATTCTTCAATTCTATAGATTTTACCATCCTTAACCGGATTTTCTTTCTGTGTAACAGAAAATGGCGAAACGTAGATTCTTGAAAATCCCTTTTGCATCAGAATTCCAAGTTCTTCTCTTGCATCCCGGTTCCTGTGCCGTTTAAAAGCAGAAAGAATATAAACGCGGGCCCCTTCTTTCAATTTAACAATGGCATCCAGTACATCTTTCACATCATCTTTTTTCACAACCCTTCCCGAAACTGGTGAAATAGTAGTACCAACTCTTGCAAACAGAAGTCTTAAATAATCGTAAATCTCGGTCATACTCCCGACTGTACTTCGGGGAGTTCTGGTAATAACCTTTTGCTCGATGGCAATTGCAGGAGCCAGTCCCTTGATGTAATCTACGTCCGGTTTATCCATCCGGTTCAGGAATTGACGCACATATGCACTGAGGCTTTCAGCATACCTTCTCTGGCCTTCTGCAAAAAGAGTATCAATTGTCAATGACGATTTTCCTGATCCCGATACACCTGTTACAACCACCAGACGGTTTCTGGGGATAGTAACATCTATATTTTTCAGATTGTGAACCCGGGCACCTTTTATAAAAATCGGCTGATCACCGGAAGCGATCTGAACCTTTCTGCCTGGTATAGCTACCTTTTCTTTCATAATTACTCCTATAGCAAAAGTAAGCTCTTGCTAAATACTTTAGCCATTAAAACGTTAACACTTCTTTGGCAAAGGGATTCAGGATCGGAATAATAAATCTTGCAAAAATTCAAAAAGAATTTTATTTTTATAATTGAAACCATTCCGTCATCAATTAAACGACTCACCTATCGCATAAACTCTACTCAGTTATCTCACGTATCAGTGTCCGTATCCTAGAACCACTAAACTGTTGGAGTTTATGAATCAATTATCCAGACTGTCCGATCACGAGTTGATTAACTCGTTCAATGCAGGCAATGTTAATGCCCTTGAAGTTCTTGTGCTTCGTCATAAGGACAAGCTTTATACTTCAATATATTTTCTAGTTAAGGACAAGTACCTTGCCGAAGACATCTTTCAGGATGTTTTTATCAGAATTATAGATACCATTCGCGGAGGCCGGTATACGGAAGAAGGGAAATTTTTGCCATGGGCAATGCGTATTGCTCACAATCTATGTGTAGACCACTTCCGGAAAGTAAAGCGTACTCCTACCATTAAAAATAGTGATGACCAGGACATATTTGAAGTACTGAATTTTGCTGAGGATTGTGCAGAAACCAAGATCATCAAAAAACAGAGTTACAATAGAGTAAGGGATATGCTTGACCTGTTGCCAGAAGATCAGCGTGAAGTAATCATTCTGCGTCATTATGGAGATATGAGTTTCAAGGAAATTGCTACTGTTACAAACTGCAGTATCAATACAGCGTTGGGAAGAATGCGCTATGGTCTCATTAATCTTAGGAAAATGATGATGCAGAAACAAATCGCACTCTAACGTGAAAATTCACGTGATGAACGGAATTAATACGTTAATGACCGAAAAAAGAAAAAATCTTATAAGTAATTCATAACTTTATTTCGTCAGTCTTTATGAACTACATCCACTGCACATACTTTCATATATTACAGATAACTTTTTGTCATTCTTACTCTCCCACTACATGCTTGCCGTAGGAGGTTGAATAAGAATGACGCCTAATTGAAAAAGTCCCGCAAGCGGGACTTTTTCGTTAACCCCTTCCCCAAAAAGGAACTTACAACCATCATTCATTCATACTTTCTTTGTCCTGAATGAACCTATTTGATTCAATTCATTTTAGGCATAATAACCGTCGACAATAGTGACGACTGTTAAGTAAAACATTTCAGATCTAAGTTCCCTTTCCAGGGGGAGGGGGTTTACGATTCCTTCATCATCTTCACCACTGCCTCTGATACACCTGTGAAACTGAAACCGCCATCATGGAAAAGATTCTGCATGGTTACATACTTGGTGAGATCACTGAATAGCGATACACAATAATCGGCACACGCTTCTGCACTGGCATTACCTAAAGGACTCATTTTTTCTGCATAATCAATAAAGGCATCAAACCCTTTAACACCACTTCCCGCTGTTGTTCTTGTGGGTGATTGGGACACAGTATTTATTCTCACTTTTTTACGTATTCCATACTGGTATCCAAAGCTCCTTGCTACACTTTCAAGGAGGGCTTTGGCATCTGCCATTTCATTATAATCCGGAAAAACCCTTTGCGCGGCGATATACGTCAGGGCAACTACACTACCCCATTCTGAAATGGCATCCATATCCCATGCAGTACGTAATACACGATGAAGGCTCATGGAGGAAATGTCCAACGTTTTCTGGTTCCATTCATAATTCATTTCGGTGTAGTGTTTGCCTTTACGAACATTGAGGCTCATTCCGATAGAATGAAGTATGAAATCTATATTTCCATTAAAATGCTTCTGAGATTCTTCAAATAGTTTACGAAGGTCATCCATGTTGGTTACATCTGCACCAATGACAGGTGCCTGCACGGCTTCAGCAAGTTTATTTATTTCACCCATTCTCAATGCAACAGGAGCATTAGTGAGAACAATGTTTGCACCCTGCGCATGACAGGCCAGCGCTGTTTTCCATGCTATTGATTTTTCATCAAGAGCGCCGAAAATAATTCCCTTTTTTCCTGCCAGAAGATTGTTTGACATATGAATTGATTAATTATTACCTGATAATTCCTTCCTTTACGAGATCATTATAAATTTTCATTCCCAGCCATCGTCCAAATTTCATTCCCTCTGATGTTGCTACCTCCATCACAACGGGCATCAACGACACATATTTTTTTCCTACTGGTGTTTCATAGAACGCAATCATTTGATTAATGTCTTCTAAAACATAATATTTGCGGTACACTCTTATCATCATGTTTTCATAACTCCTGCGTGATTCGCCATGTTCCAGTTCGTTATACATTCTTTCGTAAAATTCATTGGGAAGCGAATTATCTCTTGTAGCGTTGCTTAATTGTTTTCCGAACTGTGCACCCAGGTTCATGGCTCCGGTAATTTCCAGCAATTTTTTAATTGAAGCAGTCAATGCATCTGCTGGTGCAGCTGAAGTATCCGGTATTTCAATAACTACCTGCTCAGGTGGTAACTCCTTTAAAGTTGTGGTATCATGTTTCGAGGTATTGGTTTTACTCTGCTGACCCTGTTTGCTTTTTTGATTTGACTGAGCAGTTACATTTATGCCACATACCAACAGAACTGCCAGGATCGCACTCCAATAAACTTTCATTCGATTTTTTGTAGGGGTAAAAATAATATTTATCCATTTGGTGAAGAAACAACTTTGAAATCTGCAGAAATAAATAAGAACAAGTACTGATGTGCAAGAGTTGAATTCTTATGCATGCACGGAAACGTGCATTAATACTTTTAAAATTCTTCAGTTCATTACCATTTCCCTTGCATTTTCAAGAGCTGCAGATGTTGGCTTTTCACCACTGAGCATTTTAGCAATGGCTACAATTCTTTCATCTGTATCCAGAAGGCGTATACCTGTGCTGACCATGTCATTTCTTACAGCTTTATATACGAGGTAGTGCGAATCAGCCTTACCTGCAATCTGTGGCTGGTGGGTTATACAAAGCACCTGGCGTGATCCTGCAAGCTCTTTCATGATACCTGCAACCTGCCTTGCAGCTTCACCGGAAATACCTGTATCAATTTCATCGAAAATTAATGTTGGCATATCCATGCTTGTTGCTACGAGGGATTTTATGCATAGCATCAGTCTGCTCAATTCTCCACCGCTGGCAACTTTTTTTAAAGGGAGAAACTGATTGCTTTTATTTGCATCGAATAAAAACTCAATAACATCACATCCACTTAATGAATAATCACCTGCAGATACCTGAACTTTTATCCTCGCATTCGGCATTCCTACCTTTGCCAGCATCCTGTTTACTTTATCTTCAAATGGCTTCACTACAGATTTACGTGCTGTAGAAAGTTGTAAAGCGAGTTTACCGGTTTCTGCAAGCGACACTTCATACTCCTTTTCTGCAGCTGCAATAGCATCATCAATATTTAAAACCGCCTGGAGTTTCGCATGCAATTCTTCCCGGATCTGCAACAGGTCAGTGGTTGTTTTAACCCCGTGTTTTTTCAGGAGCCTGTATCCTACTGAAATCCTTTCATTGATTTTTTCGATCCTTCCTGCATCACCGGATACATGCTGACTGATTCTCTGGGCTTCATCTGCAATATCCTGTATCTCTAAATATGTTGAATTAAGACGTTGCACCAGAGGGGGAATATCAGGATGAATCCTTGTAAAGGGCTGCAGTCCGTTCATCATGGATTTGAATTGCCGTATGATCGGGTCATCTGATTCTTCCAGCTGATGATAAGTTTTGTCGAGAGCGTTCCTGATGCCTTCGGCATTGGTCAGTATTTTTAATTCTTCTTCCAGTTCTTCCAGTTCATTTTCATGGAAAGCAACTTCGTCCAGTTCATTAAACTGAAACTGATGATAATCCAGGTCTTTATTGAATTGTGCTTTTTGATCCTTTAAATGTTCCAGGTTGGTCCGTGAAGCCTGCATTGATTCGAATGCTTGCCTGTATCTTTTCAGTTGCGGAAAATTTCCTGCAAGGGCATCAAGAACTTCACGCTGAAAAGTAGAAGCGGCAAGTTCCAATGTATCGAATTGCTGGTGCAGGTCTACCAGGAGACTGCTTAACTGATTTAATTGAGAAAGATTAACCGGTGTGTCGTTTATAAATGCACGTGATTTGCCATTTGGTGAAATTTCTCTTCTCACCACAAGTTCATCATGAACGTCCAGTTCATACTGTTTTAAAAAAGCAATGACGTTTTTGTCTTCCTTTTCTTCATTGAAATTTCCTTCAACTACACATTTTGTATTCTTATCCAGCAATACGTTGCTTTCAGCCCTTTCGCCGAGAATGAGACCAAGCGCACCAATAATAATGGATTTGCCCGCTCCTGTTTCCCCGGTGATGACATTGAGATGGTTTGAAAAATCCACTTCAAGGTGATCAATGATTGCGTAATTCTGAATGGTAAGTCGGCTTAGCATCAGGAACAAATTAAAGCAATCCTCTTCAACCGGCAATGTGAAGATTACACAGACTTTCTGATTAAAAATAGGCAGATGGATGGTAGATATAGCGGTATAAATAATCAAAAAGCTGCGTAAACGGGTAAATCATCACTTCAACTGACGAATCCTGAAAAGGTGGCCTCTTACTTGCACTCTAATCATTCACCCAAACCAGCTTTACCCAGGACGCATATTTGTATAAACAGGAACCTAAGTAGTTTAAAATAAAAAGCTCCCCAAGGGGAGCTTCATACGGTTTAGTTTATTTTATTTGGTTCAACTTATTTTACTTCAACGGAATCAACCAGGTCAGAATCCACCAGGATCCTTCCGCAATTCTCACAAACCATCACTTTCTTTCTTTGTTTGATTTCGCTTTGCTTCTGTGGCGGGATATAATAAAAACAACCACCACAAGCATCGCGCTCTACCGGAACAACAGCCAGGCCATTTCGATAATTTTTCCTGATCTTTTCATAGCTCGCCAATAACCTTGGATCAACATGAGATTTTGCTTCCTCTGCCAGTTTATTGAAATGTTTTTCTTCCTTTTCTGTTGCTGCAATGATTTTCTCAAGTTCTCCCTTTTTTGTTGAAAGTACACCATCCTTACTCGCTATAGCCTTCTTCGCTTTTTCAAGGGCAATGGCTTTCTCTGCAATTTCTTCATTAGCATCTTTGATATGCTTTTCACACAGCTTCACTTCAAGCTGCTGCATTTCTACTTCTTTATTAATGGCTTCAAACTCACGATTGTTTTTTACATTTTCACTTTGCTTTTCATATTTCTTAACCAGGGCCTGGGCTTCTTTGATAGCTTCCTGCTTTTGTGCAATGAATTCTGTGATCCCGTTAATTTCTTCCTCAATTCTTAACTGCCTCGCATGAAGACCCTGTATTTCATCTTCAAGGTCTGCTACTTCCATTGGAAGCTCACCTTTAAGAATGTGAATCTCATCCAACTTTGATTCAACTTTTTGCAGCTGTACCAGGGAAGTAAGTTTTTCTTCCACTGAATATTCTTTAACGTTTGCCATGTATAGTTTGAAGTTTGAGGTGTTATGTTCCTTGTCAGACCCTATCCTGCCAACGGACTCGCTCCTGATAATTTTAAAAGTACCTGACAGGATTGGTTTTCACCGTTGTTTTAAGGATCGCAAAAGTAGGGAATTTTCCGGCTAAAAGTTCATGGATGAGCTCTACGGTAAACTGTTCACTTTCATAATGCCCAATATCAGCTAAAACCATCTGGCCATCAGCATCAAAAAATTCATGATACTTCACGTCAGATGTCAGATATACGTCGGCCCCGGAACGGCGGGCCATCCCGATTAAAAAACCGCCTGCACCTCCACAAACAGCTATTTTTTTTACAGGCCTGTTCAGCAGCGCTGTATGCCTGATTGTTTCTATGCTGAAAGTTTTCTTAATTAATGAAAGAAATGCTTTCTCTTCCATTGGATCTTTCAATTCGCCGGTTATGCCTGCACCAATCCCAAGATGAATATTTTCCATTGTGAAAATATCATAAGCAACTTCTTCATAAGGATGATTGGTAACCAGAGCATTTACTACCTGTTCTTCCAGGTAAAACGGATAAACGATTTCAATCTTTGTTTCCTTTTCTTCATGTCGTTCACCTACTTTTCCAACATAAGGATCAGTACCCTCGCCCGCCCTGAATGTTCCAGTTCCGATACTATTAAAACTACATTCATCATACTTTCCGATATGACCGGCCCCGGCATCAAACACCGCCTGGCGCACTTTTTCCGCTTTGTCTACAGGTGCAAACGTGATGAGACGACGAAGCATTTTATGCTTTGACTGCAGCACGGCTACATTTTCAAGGTTGAGTTTCCGGCCAATCATTCCATTTACACCTAGTAAAACATTATCCAGGTTGGTATGAGCTGCATAAATAGCAACATCATTCCTGATAGCCATTATAATTA
>JBJMLW010000006.1:0-2204 GCA_045805105.1 Flavisolibacter sp.
CGAAGATTTTATTGTTGAAATGAGCAGGGCGGTACACCAGAAAATGCTGTCGCTGAAAATTCCGCATGACTATACCGAACGCCCTGGCAAACATGCATGGGAATACTGGGCGAATGCTGTTCAATACCAGTTGCTGTATTTCAGAAATTATTTTGAGAAGATGCAGAAAGGAATTCGGAATTAAGAATTAAGAATTTGGGTATTCCATATTCCGCGTAAAGGATTGTTTCAGACGATGACTGAATTTAGGATCAGGTTATAAATATTTTAATGCAATAATGATGAGCGTCTCACAAGTGATGTAGACTAAGAAAGTGTTGGTGACTTTCCCGTATTCCGAATCCTCAATTCCATTTCCCATCACTCCTAGTATCCACCAGTGCTCCCGTCCCTCACCTTGATCTTCTTCTTTGCATTTTTCTTTTCGTAATCAAGTATGGCCTGGGGCTTGGGTTTTTCTGTAGGTTTATCAGTTTTTTTGGCAGTTGCCGTTCCGGTACTATCAGAAACATCTATGGGGGCAAGTTCATCGCCTTCTGCTACTTCATCCCGCTGCTTGTTCATTACCCACTGCTCTGTTCCTTCTACCTGGCCGGTCATGGTGTTGTAATATGTCCATGTACCATGTTTGTATGAATTCGGTTCAATCTTGATGATTTCTTTTCGAAGAATCTTTGAAGGATCGTTTACGTCGCGGATGTCGATGGTATCGTAAGGGCTTTTAGGATCAATTGCTCTCCACGATTCTTCCCTTAACGGTAGTCCAGTATAGGTGAAGTACATACACTTCCCGTTCTTCATACCATAATAATAATTTTCCAGCGCGATCAGGTCTCCTTCCAGTGAAAATTGTTTCCATACTCCTTCTTTCCTGTCGTCTTTAAAATAACCTTCTTCCTCATATCCTCTTTCACCACGGAGATCATCTACATGAATGAGCCACGGTCCCTGCTTCAGACCTTTCTGGTCAACCCTGTTCAGGGTATCTCCTTTTGCAGTAAGTGTAAATGATTTAGGCTGGGCAGACACATGCAGGCTAAAGAACAGAATTGCTATCAGAAGGTATTTCATAGTTTAGTAAGTTTGATGACAACCTAACGTAAAAAAGGCTGATTTATGCAATCAAAATTAAAAATAACTCTCATACTCTTATGCATTCTGACCGTTAGTTTTTTCACAAATGCCCAGGTGAAACTCACACCTGGAGCGGATCGGCTGAAGAACAGCCAAAAAAGGCAGAATCTTGAAAACAAGTCTCTTATAAACAGCATAAAATTCAGAAATGTTGGTCCGAGTATCATGAGCGGCCGCGTGGTTGACGTGGATGTAAACCCGGAAGATCCTACGGAATTTTACCTTGCTTATGCAACAGGCGGCCTGTGGCATACAACAAATAACGGGCAGTCATTCGAGCCTATTTTTGACAGTTCTGATGTTATTACAATCGGCGATATAGCGGTAAACTGGAATAAACGGATTATATGGGTGGGTACCGGCGAAGTAAACAGCAGCCGTTCTTCCTATGCCGGTGTGGGTGTTTATAAGAGCAGCAATAATGGCAAGACTTGGCAATTTCTCGGACTTCCTGAATCTCATCATATCGGAAAAATTCTTTTACATCCTACAGATGAAAATACCGCATGGGTAGCTGTACTCGGACACTTGTATTCACCCAATAAAGAGAGAGGCATTTATAAAACTACTGATGGTGGAGCTTCATGGAAGCAGACTTTGTTTATTGATGAACAGACCGGGGTTGCAGATGTTGATCTGAACCCAATGGATCCATCTGAATTATATGCAGCAGCATGGTATCGTACCAGATCTGCCTGGAATTTTGAAGAAAGTGGAAAAACAAGTGGCATTTATAAAAGCAGTGACGGTGGTGAACACTGGAAACTCGTTACAACACAGGGAGCAGGATTTCCTGTAGGTGATGGTGTAGGACGAATAGGAATTGCAGTGTACCCGAAAAATCCAAAGATCGTTTATGCCATCATGGATAATAATTTTCACAAACCGGCTTCAGAGAAAAAAACCGATTCTGTGGGTTATGTGCTGCGCGATTTTCAAAACCTCACGAAAGAACAGTTTCTCCAGCTCGATCCTAAGAAGCTGGATACGTTCCTGCGCCGCAACCGCATGTTCCCGCGGTATAATTCAAAAATGATCATGGAAAGAATTTCCAATGGCACGCTGAAATC
>JBJMLW010000007.1:0-2490 GCA_045805105.1 Flavisolibacter sp.
CGAGATTAATACCATACCCGGGCAAAGCGATGCCAGCGTAATTCCTCAGCAGGTACGTGCAAAAGGATGGGATCTGAAGGATTTTTATTCGAAACTGGTTGAAGAAGCGATGGGAGGGAGAATTTGAATAACGAATATCGAATAACGAATATCGAATAGCGGATAACGAAAGGAAAGAAGAATAGAGAAAAATAAAACGATGAACCAGAAACCGGACTCTGCTTAATTTGAAAGTAGAATGAGGTATGACCTGATGACCATATAAATCGTTCGGGAATATGGCTGCCGGCAGGGCTTTCGACTGAGGACCGTGGTACGCGGACTGCCTTCTTTCCCTATCTTGCAAGCCGAAACAGAAAAACCTGCATGATCAAATACATAACCCGCCGCCCCCTCTGGTTCAATATCCTGGTGGCTATAGCCCTGATCCTTCTCATTTTTGTGATCTTCATGCTTTCACTCAACTGGATCACCAAGCACGGTGAAGCCAAAACTGTTCCTTCGGTAACCGGAAAAAATATTAATGATGTAGAAAAATTCCTGAGCGACGCAGGGTTTGAAACCGTGGTCCAGGATTCCGTTTATTATGATTCCTTACCACCAGGTATCGTTGTGAAACAGGTTCCGGAGCCCGACCAGGTAGTGAAAGTAAACCGTACCGTTTATGTAGTTATTAATCGGTTTGTTGCACCGGATGTTTCCCTTCCCAACCTGATCGGTTTCAGTTTCAGGAATGCAGAGATGACATTGAATAGCCAGGGACTTCGTCTTGGGGATACAACTTACCGTGCAGACTTTGCGAAGAATTCAGTTCTTGAAATGAGTTACAATGGAAATCCTGTTAAGCCAGGTGATAAAGTGAAAGTCGGTTCAGTAATAGACCTTGTACTTGCGGGTGGTTTGGGAGAAGAAGATATGCCTGTTCCTAAACTACTGGGGCTTACGCTTGCAGAAGCAAGAATTCTTCTGGATCAGAATGGACTTGTTTTAGGATCACCCATTCCTGTAGATAATGTGCGGGATCTGGAAAGTGCATTTATAGTCAGGCAAAATCCTATGACAAGAACACCGGATGGAGTACAGATCCGCATAAGACCCGGTCAGATGATCGATGTCTGGTTAAGTATATCACCACCTGTTCAGGATACTTCATCACATATACCCCCACCTCAAATACCACAATAACATGACAACAATTACTGTAGAAGAATTGAAAAAAAGAATGGACAATGGTGAAAAGATCAACCTGATTGATTGCCGTGAACCACATGAATATGAAGAAGCCAACCTTGGCGGAAAACTTGTACCGCTTGGTAAAATTCAAACCATGCAGATCGATGATTTGGAAGACCTCAGGGAGGAAGAGGTGATTATTCATTGCCGGAGCGGAAAACGCAGTATGATGGCCTGCATGGTTCTTGACCAGATGGGATTTCAGAATACCGTTAATGTTGAAGGAGGAATACTCGCGTGGAAAGAAAAATTCGGAAGCAAGTAAGCTATGATAAATGATAAATGTTCAATGCTAAATATTCACAGTTCGATATTTAAAATTTATCATTTACCATTTATTAAAATTTCACATTAACTCCTATCATATAGTTTCTGCCTGCCATTGGAAAATAATAGTTGGATGTGGTGAGCTGGTTGTTGTTAAAATAACTGAACGTATATCCATTCGGTTCATACATCGCATTGGAGAGGTTGAAAGCCTGACAGATAACTTCCACATTCTTCAAGTGTTTTCCTGAATAAGTATAAACAAGTCGCGCATCCTGCGTAAACCAGGCATCGAGTTTCCTTGAATCATCGGATGTATTATCAAGATATTGCCTGCCAACATATTTTCCGCTGATTACAATCTGGAAAGAGCGCAGCGGTGTTATAGTAATTCCTGCAGCACTGATTACAGATGGAGAAAACGAAATATCCGTTGTACCATATTGTTTGGTTTTTTGTCCTCCGTTATCGTAGTCATCGATGTATTCGGTAAAGCCTGAAATTTTATTACGGCTGATGGTAATGTTTGCCGATGCACTGAGCCATTTATTCAGGGTAGCTGAAAACTGGCCTTCTGTTCCGAGCCTGTAGCTTTCCGGAATATTGGTTCTGGTATAAGCACCAACATCATTGATTTTTCCGGTAAGCACGAGCTGGTTATGATAATACATGTAATAAAAATTGATTGACCACGTAAACCTGTTTTTCCTGCTTTCAACTCCTGCTTCAAAATCATCAACGCGTTCGGGAACAGGAACCTGGTTGATTCCGGTTTCAAAATCATCCCTGTTCGGTTCTTTTGTTCCACGACTCCAGGATGCATATGCCAGCCATTGATTTTTATGATAACTGAATCCGGCTTTGGGATTTATAAAAAAGTATTTTTTTTCTAAAAGGATCGAAGGATTTTCCTCGAATCCATTGATTACATAAAACACTTTTCGTGCCTGGGCTTCGATATAGCTATCGAGGTCCGGATTTAAATGCTGC
>JBJMLW010000008.1:0-3845 GCA_045805105.1 Flavisolibacter sp.
ACCTCACGATTTCACAAGACGACCAGTTCAAAACTGAAGAATCCCGTAATCAAGCATGGAAGCACTGGGATATGGTGATGGAAGGATTGAGGAAGGTAGTAGTAAGATAATTACAGTTGGAAGAACTATGGACCATAGACGATAGACCATGGACCATAGTACGTTCCATTTATTAATGATAACATTCGAAATCTGTGAAACAGCAAACAGCTGAGCTAACCATCTTCCTGATTTTGCAGACTGTCTGATGCCAGCAGACTTATAGCTTTGAGCTTATGGATTTCCTTATTCCTGCTCTTCGGCTGCCTGGTAGTTAACACTGTTTTCGGCTATATCTGTAAGGAGTACATCTGTTTCCTTTTCTTCGTCGAGTGTTTGCTGTAATAGATCAGCCGCTTCATTATTGCCAAGGGTAACTGCCAGTTGACGGAGTCCACCGTATGCTGCTATCTCATAATGTTCAACCTTTTGGGCTGCAATGATCAGTCCTACATCACGGGTAGAAGTTTCTTCGTCAGTATCTTCAATAACACTTTCGGCTTCCTTGATAAGGCCTTCAATGGCTTCGCATTTTTTACCCCTTGCTTTTTCACCCATTACTTCAAATACCTGCTCCAGGCGTGTTACCTGTTCCTTTGTAACTGCCAGGTGATCGTCAAATGCATTCATTAAAGCTTCTGAGGTAGCTGCCTTTTTCATTTTAGGCAGTGCCTTTACAATTGCCTTCTCGGCATAATAAATATCACGTAATGTTTCAATAAATAATTCCTGCAGGAGGGAATCACCTGCCCCTGCGCCTGCGTTCTTCGGCTGCTTCGTAGATTTTGAAGCTGATTTTGATGCTGCTTTTGCCATAATTGTGTTTTTAATATTCCTATCAGTTGAAACAATTATGCCTTTAATTTTCATGTTTGCAATTCATTTATTATTTACAACATTCCTGCATTTTGTAGAAAGAATTTCACGAAGCAATTAATTATTTATTATTTAAACAGATCAGTTTGAAGTAATCATGTATTAAGACCTGTCCAGTTGTTTTAGGAGCCGAAAATGTTTTTTTGCTTTTTTCAGATAGGATAATCCTTCCGTGAAACCCCAATATCTGATTCCATTTTTGTGATTATATCTTGAAATCGCAGCGAGTGTTTTCCAATGATGAATCAGGATTCCATATGCCTCGAATAAATTATTGCCGTTTCCATACACATGGTGTGGCTCGGCGCCACTTCCATTGTACTCCAGTATCGAAAAATTTCGGCCATTTCTAAGGTCTTCTATCGAAGCACATTTGATATCATATCTGCCATAATAAAAATTACCATTGTAATGGCTCAGTCTGTCAAAAACATCCAGGAGTCGTTCGTCTTTTTCATGATCAAGATTTACAAGCCTTCCTCCCCTGCTCAGGTTGGCCACCCATGAAAGTCGAAACACTTCACCTTGCGGAATCACATCATTCAAACGTGCCCGGTGTTTTGTTCTCCATTCTTCCGGTTGGAAACCCGGCCTGTTTTGAAACTGTTTTAGTAATTCATCAAGGGTGGATCTTCCATCACCAATGACTTCAAGCATTTCCTTTCGAACGAAACCTGTAATATGGCCTTTGTGCTGGTACGGATACCTGTAATAAAATACACTCACTTCAATGGGATACTCAACAAGTTCCTGTATAATGTAATCACATGGTATCATCTGATGATATTGCTCTAGATCATATTCATTTTCCATCACACGAAAAAGAAATCCCATCATTCCCACATCAGGTTTTACTGCAAAAGGATAAGTAAATCGTTCTGACTGCACCATGGTGATTAGTTCATCAAATGAAAGCCCGGGTGAAATATAAATGGAACGGGGATATGAACCTTCCGGTAGTTGGCGGTACATTTCCTGCTTGCTTTCTCCTTCAAAACCACCGAAGGTGAGTGTAGGATTGGAAGGAGTAAAAAACCAAAAGGATTTTGAACGCAAACAAAACCATAACCATACGGGATAGAGAGGAATATATTTTACATGGTAGTGCCATTTTTCCCAATGGGTGAGGATGTAAAAAAATCTGCGGATGCGCATAGGCAAATATCCTAAGATTTAGAGGCTGATTGTGGAGGACAGATTTGAATATTGAACATTGTGCATTGAACATTCTCTTTAAGCAAAAGGAAAATAATCAATAATCAATGTTCAATAATCAATTTTCAGGGAGCAGACTCATTATAAAACAAGATTTTTTACTTTCTTTGCCCATGTCCCTGTTTGTATCGTCGCTGAATTCAGGAAGCAATGGAAATTGTTTTTATATAGGTAATGAAAAAGAAGCTATTCTTGTGGACGCCGGTATTTCCTGCAGGGAAATAGAAAAACGAATGAAGCGGCTCGAACTTCCGATGAAAAAGGTAAGGGCTGTTTTTGTTACACATGAGCATTCAGACCACATCAAAGGAATTTCTGTTCTGTCAAAAAAATACCAGCTTCCGGTTTATATTACACGCCTTACACAGCAGTCCGGCCGCATCTGGCTGGAAAGACATCTGTCTATTCCATTCACTGGATTTGAACCTGTTCAAATTGGATCATTATCCGTAACAGCTGTTCCAAAATATCATGATGCAGCCGATCCCTATAGTTTTATTGTATCATGCAATGATGTAAGGGTTGGGATTTTTACAGACACCGGCACACCTTGCGATAACCTTATAAAGAATTTTGTGCAGTGTCATGCTGCCTTCCTTGAAGCAAATTATGATGAAGACATGCTGGAGAATGGAAGTTATCCATATCATCTTAAAAAAAGGATCCGTGGCGGGTCGGGGCATCTTTCAAACAGCCAGGCACTTCATCTTTTCAAGAAGCACCGTCCTTCATTCATGAGCCACTTGTTTCTTTCTCATCTTTCTAAGAATAATAACTGTCCCGACCTTGTAACAAGTCTCTTTAACCGCCATGCAGGCAATACAAAAATTATTGTGGCGTCGCGCTACCAGGAAACACCAGTGTTCCAGATCAGGAAAATATCACAGCCAGAAACGGTTCGGGTTGCACAGTTGCAATTTGCATTTTGATGGGTACTATTTAAACAGCTTTACTTGAGGAATCGGGCATGGGCGACTTATATGCGTTACATTCTAGGTAAGGCTGTAGATGTTTTATGAAAGGTGAGATTGTTTTAGATCGATGTTCCTGAACTAACGCTATTCCCCCTTGCGGGGGGACGCAAAGGAAACGCAAAGGGCGCAAAATAATTGCATTAAATTCTTTTTTCCCTTCTGTATTGCTTGCGGCCTTTACGTTATATACCAGGTGAAGGCTGGAGATGTTTTATGAAACTTAGATTGTTTTAGATTGATGTTCCTGAACTAACGCTATTCCCCCTTGCGGGGGAACGCAAAGGAAACGCAAAGGGCGCTAGATAATTGCATTAAATTCTTGTTTCCCTTCTGTATTTTGCGGCCTTTGCGTTATATACCAGGTGAAGGCTGGAGATGTTTTATGAAAGTTAGATTGTTTTAGATTGATGTTCCTGAACTAACGCTATTCCCCCTTGTCGGGGAACGCAAGGGTTACGCAAAGGGATCGCAAGTTTATTTTCATTCTAATTCTGGTGTCTTTATGTATTGCTTGCGGCCTTTGCGTTTCCTTTGCGTCCCGATGAAATCGGGATTGCGATAGTTCAGGACTAGCATGGGCAACTGCGCCGCCACTGCTCGTATCCTCACGAGCAGTTGGTATTAAAGACTCTTTGAAATAAGCCATTACATCTGATCATGCCCGTGAAGACACGGGCATTGGCACTACATTCAGCAGTGTTCATGTGGACAATATCATACGCACTTCTTGAAAAATCTCTA
>JBJMLW010000009.1:0-2511 GCA_045805105.1 Flavisolibacter sp.
AAAACGGATCCTTTTGATACGCGCCGCGAATCGATCTGCACATCCTTGATATCAATGTTTGTATTGCCAGAAAGTGCTGTAGTACGCACTTTGTATAATATGTCGCTGAGTTTCTTCACTAATTCAATAAAAGTTTAACCGCCTGGTTTTTTAAAACTGCTGATCCCGGCATAATATCCTGTGCTATTACCTTTCCTTTTCCCTGTATACTGACCTTCATATTCCGGTTTTCCAAAAGAAATAAGGCATCCTTTAATGTCATATTCGTAAGGTCGGGCATAACATTATCCGTTACATGTTCATCTTTAAGTACAGAATTGTAATTATTTGCATACAGCACACTCCATGTTCCTGCTGCCGAATCGCTGAAGTGAGCATTCAGCTGCATTAAAACATTTTTCATATCATCGGTTAATCCGTTATAGGCAAAGAAGGAACTGTCTGAAACAAAATCAACCGGCTTCATTTTTTTATTCCGGATAAACTGCGCATACAGTTTTGTTGCGATCTCTTTGAATACCGGAGCTGCAAGCATACCACCGAAATGCTTTTCAGCATGAGGTTTTGTTTTGATGAGGACAATGCAGGTATATTCAGGATTGTCAGCAGGAAAATACCCTGCAAATGAAGCCTGGTAAACACCATCTGAATATCCAAGTTTTCCATCGGCAACGTGTGCTGTTCCTGTCTTTCCGGCTACACTAAATGGGAAGTCTTTAAATACATCTTTGGCTGTTCCTTCTGAAACAACAGCTTCCATGCATTCTTTTGCTGATTTTATTACTTCAGGGCGGGAAATCTGTTGATCAAGAACAGTAGGTTTAAACTCCTTTATTGTAATGCCCCCATTCCGGATACTGTTCACCAGAAATGGTTTCATCATTATGCCGTCATTCGCAACAGCATTGTAAAGCATCAGCGTATGGAGTGGACTCACTTCAATGGCATAACCAAAACTTGCGGTTATCATTGCATGCAAGCCTTCCTTGTTTCTTTTCAGTCGTGGAAGAACCGGAGCATCTTCTCCCACGAGATCAATTCCGGATCGTTTATCCAGATGAAACTTCCGCAGGTAATTTTTATAAATATCAGGGTCGCTGGCAAATGCTTTATATGCTACCCGACTCATGCCCACATTTGAACTGTGTGCAAAACATTCCTTTAGTGTCAGTATTGGTTTAGGAGCACGTTCTGCATCATTCACATTGCGAACACCAACGTATGCACTACCTGATGAACCAACTTCAACAAGGTCATTGATTGTACTTGATTTGTGGTCAAGTACAGCAAGAAGTGTTGCAAGCTTGATGGTGGAACCGGGTTCTGTAGTTTGAAGAGCGTAGTTCAGGGTTTCACCATAATTGCCTTTCTTATCTTTTCCCAGGTTAGCGAGCGCCTTGATTTTTCCTGTGCGGGTTTCCATTACGATGCAGGTGCCGTATTGCGCTTCGCTTTCCAAAAGCATTTTCATCAGGGCGGATTCAACTATATCCTGTATCCGGATGTCAATGGTGGTAATAACATCGTTTCCATTTTCAGGATCAATTTCATAACCTTCAACCGGAACAGCGGCTCCTCCTGCAATAAATCTTACCAGTCGTTTTCCACGTGTGCCTTTCAACAATGTATCATAAGTTCTTTCAAGTCCTACGTTCTGAGCATTATCTCTTGACAATCCGATCGTTCTTTTTGCAAGAAGACCAAAAGGATTCAGTCTCCGGCTTTTTACATCAGCAATAATTCCGCTTTTATTTCTACCCAGCCTTGCAAGAGGAAATGTGCGGAAAGCTTTGTATTGTTCAAATGAAAGTGCCTTATGGAGAAGATAATAACGGTCCTGTTTTAAATATGCCTGTCTTAATTCTTTTTTATAAGAAGCAGCTGATTTATCATTAAATAAAATGGAAATGCACTTTGAAAAGGAGTCAATATTTTCTTTGAATCGTAATCCTTTTTTTTCACGCAGACCCTCTGCACCAAAGTCAACATAAATATCAAAATAGGGAACAGATGTGCTGAGCATCTGTCCGTCTTCACTGTAAATAGTACCACGCTCTGCGTCGAGCTCAACGAATTTCTGGTGCATGCTGTCCGACATGCTGCGCCAGTATTTTCCCTGAAACTTCTGAATGTAAAATGCGCGACCTAATACAACAAAGCTCAGGAGAACAACTCCGAGAAAGCTCAGGTATACCCGCCATAATATGTCACGCTTGATCTCCAATGCCGTTGGTTTTTTCTTGGTAACTGGTTCTGTTACCTGGTTACTGGTTACTTGTTTTCTGGTTCATCCACCGGGGCCCGGCCAGGCAGATTACTTGTTACTACTGTCTGTTAACACAATTGGCGCTGTTGTTAATTCTTTCAGTCCAAGTGGTTGCACAGTTTCAATCAGTTCACTTTGCTTTGTTCTGTCCAACACATCACCTTTGACAGATTTGAATTCATACTGCAGTTCTTTCAACTCTACACCGGAGCGGGTAATTTCTCGTATGGTTTTATCAGCCAGGT
>JBJMLW010000010.1:0-2626 GCA_045805105.1 Flavisolibacter sp.
CAAAACAATCTCCGGCGTCTTGAAACTGATTTACTGACTGCAGAAAGCGATATCCGAGGAGCTGTTATTACAGGTGCTTCAGAACAGATGCAAAGTCTGGAAAGAAGCAATTTGAAAATTGATATCGAGCTTTTAAACCTGAAGAAAAATCTTGCCGGACAAAATACTTCTGGGAACCTAGACAATCTCCGGAAACTCATTGACGAAAAAAAACAATTCAACAGGGACATACTGGCTACGATGCGAAGTCAGGGTAAGGAAGCAGCAAGCCGGATTGTAAATACCAATAGGGGAATGATTTTGCGCGACAGCATCATAAATAATATCGCGCAACTGGAAGCTGTAAGGCAATCGGAACTTCGCGAAATTGTTGCTTCAGTTGAAAGAACCGGCAGGAATGCACAACTGTGGGGATTTTTCATAACTGCCTTGGCACTACTTGCAGTTATACTGGCATTCTGGTATATTATTAACCAGGGAAGGCAGCAGGAAAGAATGATACGTGCCCTGAATGAATCTGAAAAAAGGAGTAAGGATGTTGCTTATATGAAAGAGCAGTTCCTTGCCAACATGAGCCACGAAATCAGGACACCAATGAATTCCATTCTTGGTTTTACCAACCTGTTGCGGCGTACAGAACTTAATCCCATGCAAAGGGAGTATGTTCAGAATATCCATTCATCGGGAGAAAACCTTTTGACTCTTGTAAATGATATCCTTGATCTTTCAAAGATTGAAGCAGGCATGATGCACCTTGAAGAAACGCGATTCAGCCTGCGTAGTATGGTAAGTTCTGTGGGTGCCATGTTCATTGAAAAGATAAGGGAAAAGCAATTGAATTTTCAGGTGCATATTGATAAGGATGTTCCGGATATTCTTACAGGTGATGCTGTAAGGCTTACACAAATCCTTGTAAATCTTATAAGCAATGCTGTAAAGTTTACTGAATCCGGTGATGTTAATGTTCATATTGATCAAATGCATGCTACTGAAAATACAGTCAGGATACGGATTCAGATCTCTGATACAGGTATTGGCATTGCACCCGAAAAACAGGCCACTGTATTTGAACGTTTCCAGCAGGCAGAAGCAGAAACCACGCGGAGGTTTGGTGGTAGCGGGTTAGGTCTGTCAATTGTTAAGCAGCTGGTAGAAATGCAGAATGGAAGCATTTACGTTAATAGCGAATTAAATAAGGGTTCAACATTTACAGTTGAACTGGATTATAAGATTCCTGATATGGCCCAACTGTATTCTGAAGCACTTGCTGATCAGGAAGAACAGGTGCCCCTTCAGAAAATTAAAGTCCTGATTGCAGAGGACAATCCAATGAACCAACAACTGGTCAGGCATCTTATGAGAAGCTGGAGTATTGATTATACTATGGTAGAAAATGGTATCGAAGCCATAGATGCACTGGCAAAAGGCAGTTATTCAATTGTTCTGATGGATATACAGATGCCGGAAATGGATGGTTACACTGCAACCACCGTAATAAGAAACGAAATGAAAAGGGATGTTCCCATCATTGCCATGACAGCCCACGCCATGGTAGGTGAAAAGGAAAAGTGCCTGCAGCTTGGCATGAATGATTATGTATCTAAACCCATCAAGGAAACAGTTTTATACAATATTATTGCGCGGCATGCACAGCATATACCTGAACATGGTCCGCAACTGAATCATATCAGTCTTGAATATCTTCACCAGATATCCGGTAATGACAGGAATTTTGAAAAAGAGATTTTGCGTCAGTTTCTTCAGCAGGCTCCTTCAGAACTCTCTGAACTTGAACAAAGCATTTCACAAAGAAACTTCGACCAGGTAAGAAGAATTGCTCATAGCATGAAATCAACAGTTGGTTATGTTGGGCTCGCTGATGAACTCCATCCAACCCTTGAACGTATTGAAAAGGAGGCTGCTTCTGAAAATGGGATGCACTTCAGACCAGATTTTGAGCAGGTAAATGAAAGATGTGGCCAGGCTATGAAAGAAGTTGAAGTACTTTTGAATAATGGGTCAGTATAATTGTTACATTGAGGATCGGATGTGTTGCAGGGCCTGTTTGAGAGCAATTTCTGAACGATGCTTTTAGGGATTTCACCGAATCAGAATCATTGTACAAATTGAGCTGTTTACTTTTGTGAATTCCTAATAAAGAATCTACTACATATATTTATAGTAATATATAATAACTTGGTTTCGTATGGTTAAGGGTGAAGCCCTGCTATTCTTAGCGGGGCACTTTTTTGACCAGGATTGAAAGATTTTTAGGATTAAACATTCTACACAGATTGATCATTGAATATTGAGTATTGAAAATTTAGAAGTAGAATACATAAATATTCATACTCAATAATCAGAGTTTTTTCAAAAATTGTCTTCAGGATCTAAATCCGGCCTTCGTTCTTTTGTTCTCTTTACTGATTGCTCGTATCGCCAGTCGTCCACTTTCTTTGGGTCTCCGCTCAGGAGTTCCGGAGGTACTTTCCAACCCCTGAAGTCGGCAGGCCTTGTATAAACCGGGGGAGATAATAAATGATCCTGGAATGAATCTGTGAGCGCTGAAGTTTCATCATTAAGTACACCCGGAATTAGTCGGCCTACAGCATCTATCAGTATTGCA
>JBJMLW010000011.1:0-4870 GCA_045805105.1 Flavisolibacter sp.
ATTTTAAAAAATCTTGGCAATGAAAGGCAGACACCTTATATCACGAAGCTCGACATGGAACTGGCCGCGATTGAGAAAGGTGGTTATGAACATTTCATGCTGAAAGAAATTTTCGAACAGCCGCAGACAATATATGATTGCCTGAGAGGAAGACTTGATGCTGAAGTAGGAACCATCACCATGAGTGGCATTCAAAAGTATGCAGAGCAGATCATGAATGCCAACCGTATTGTTATGGTAGCCTGCGGAACCAGCTGGCATGCAGGTCTTGTTGCAGAATATATCTTCGAAGAACTGACGCGAATAAATGTTGAAGTGGAATATGCCTCGGAATTCAGGTACCGCAACCCCGTTATCAATAAAGGAGATGTGATTATTGCTATTTCCCAGAGTGGTGAAACAGCCGATACCCTGGTTGCGATTGAAAATGCAAAAGCAAAGGGTGCAATCATTTTGGGTGTAGTGAATGTTGTGGGATCTTCCATTGCACGCATATCTGATGCGGGCGCCTATACACATGCGGGTCCTGAAATCGGAGTGGCTTCAACCAAAGCATTTACAGCACAACTGGCTGTTTTAACAATGATAGCGCTCAAGATTGGTTATGAAAAAGGAACACTTGATCATGAACGTTATATTAATCTCCTACGCGGCCTGAACGATATTCCTGATAAAGTTGCTGAACTCCTGAAAGATCAGGAAAATCTGAAAAGGATTGCTGAAAAATATAAAGATGCCTCTGATTTTCTGTATCTCGGTCGGGGTTATAATTTTCCTGTTGCACTCGAAGGCGCACTGAAACTGAAAGAAATTTCCTACATCCACGCAGAAGGATATCCTGCAGCAGAAATGAAGCACGGTCCCATTGCACTGGTTGATGAACACCTGCCGGTAGCTTTTATTGCTACGCGCGATTCGTATCACGAAAAAGTAATCAGTAATATGCAGGAGATCAGGGCAAGGAAAGGAAAGGTAATTGCGGTAATCAATGAAGGAGATGAACAAAGTATCGCACTTGCAAATGATGTCATCATCGTGCCGGAAGCAGATGAAATCCTGGCACCGATGCTCAGTGTAATTCCCATGCAGCTTCTCGCCTACTACATCGGCCTTGCAAAAGGATGTGATGTAGACAAACCGAGGAACCTCGCGAAGTCGGTGACGGTGGAATGACGTGAAACGTCAAACGTCAAACGTGAAACGTGAATGGGAAACCAAATAGTTTGACAGTGTTATCCAGACGCCAGAACGGATCTCGGATTGAGCATAATTAAAAATTGCTACAAGGGAAAGAAGAATCTGTTTTTTTAATGCTTACGCCACCACCTAATAAGTATCAGATCCCTCGCGACCTCGGGATGACAGCCTGATAGTATAGACTCTGCCCATTCACGTTTCACGTTTCACGTTTGACGATTGACGATTCACGATTCACGATTCACGTTTTCTGTATCTTCCCCCCATGAACCAGATCACGAAAAAGCCCATATCCAGGATAGGTTTTGATTTTATTGATGAAAAATATCTTCACGGAAAAAATGAATACCACCTTCGCAATCTTCAGAACAGGAGTGGCATTAAATACAGGTCTCTGAAGAAAAAAGAAATTGCGGTTCTTGAAGAAAACAACAACAGGGCAGATAACTGGAAGAATGTTCACGTATCTGACGAATTCAACCCTGACCTTGTAAAAAATTGCAAGTTCTTCGGACTTGTACGAATTGGAAAACTTGAATCTGTTTCACTCGAATACCATAATGTTTGTCTCCCTGTTGGTTTATACAACAGCACCATCATCAGCTGCGACCTTGGTAATAATGTTATAGTCAGCAATGTAAATTATATGTCTCATTACATTATTGGTAATGAGGTAATACTTCTCAATATTGATGAACTTCATGTAACGGATCATTCGAAATTCGGAAATGGTATTTTAAAGGAAGGTGAAAATGAATCTGTACGCATCTGGGTAGAAGTATGCAATGAAAACGCAGGCAGAAAAATTGTTCCTTTTAATGGCATGCTTCCCGGTGATGCATACCTATGGTCAAAATACAGGGAAGATGGCATACTGATGCAGCAGTTCAAGGATTTTACCGAAAAAAGATTTGATAAGCAGCGTGGATATTATGGAAAGATCGGTGACCGTTGTGTGATCAAAAATACAGGCATCATCAAGGATGTTTGGATCGGTAGTGATGCCTATATCAAGGGAGCGAATAAATTAAAAAACATTACCCTGAATTCCTCCCCCGAAGCTTCTTCACAGATTGGGGAAGGATGTGAAATTGTAAATGGAATTGTTGGTTTTGGCTGCAGGATATTTTATGGTGTGAAAGCTGTACGGTTTGTAATGGCTTCTCACTCACAACTGAAATATGGAGCAAGGCTGATCAATTCATTCCTTGGAAATAATTCCACTATTTCCTGCTGCGAGGTTCTCAATTCACTGATCTTCCCGGGTCATGAACAGCACCATAACAATTCATTTTTGTGCGCTGCACTGGTAATGGGTCAAAGTAACATTGCTGCCGGTGCCACTATCGGATCAAACCACAACAGTCGCGCGGCTGATGGCGAATTCGTTACCGGTCGTGGTTTCTGGCCGGGGTTGTGTGTGAGCCTGAAACATAATTCGAGGTTTGCCACTTTCACCCTTCTTGCGAAAGGTGATTACTCATTTGAACTGAACATTCCTTTTCCTTTCAGCCTGGTGAGTAATGATGAATCAACCAACCAGCTCCAGATCATGCCTGCTTATTGGTTTCTCTACAATCTTTATGCACTGTCAAGAAATGCAAACAAGTATACCGACCGCGATAAGCGCACGAATAAAATTCAGCATATTGAATACGATTTTCTCGGGCCCGACAGTGTTAACGAGATATTCTCCGCAATGTCACTTTTAAAAAAATTCACTGGTAAGTCGCGTGAAGAAAATCAGTCCGGAGACATTCCGGATGAAGTGCTGGAACAGGCTGGCGAAGTAGTTCTTGATGATCCTTCCATTGACCTGAAGCATTTGAAAATTTCTGCAAATGGTATTGAGAACAGTTCGCGAACGATTGTGATCAGCAAACCCCGCGAAGCTTTTCATGTTTATAAAAACCTCATTATTTATTATGCAGTTTCACAACTCATTCAATTCATTGAATCTTCAGGTCTCGATTCTTTTGAAACAATTATGCAGTCCCTCCCCGACAAGCCGCACAGGCTTGAATGGAACAACATCGGTGGTCAGCTGATGCCGCAGAATGCACTGAATACTTTGCTCGATCGTATCAGAAGTCATACAATTAAAGGATGGGATGAAGTACATGAGTTCTACCAGGAACAGGGCAGGCTATACGCCGACCAGAAGCTGCAACATGCTTTTGCTTCATTGCTTGAAATGGAAAATCTCGCTCATAGTGAACTTACAAAAGAAAAATTTTTGCATTACATCGATAAAGCCGCTGAAATCAAAGAATGGATGGTGAAGAACATTTATGAGTCGCGGTCGAAAGATTACCAGAGTGTCTTTCGCAAAATGATTTACGACAATGAACAGGAAATGGAACAGGTGATCGGCCGCCTCGATGATAATGTTTTCATTGCACAGCAAAAGGACGAACTATTACAGCTAAGGGCAACACTGCAAAGGATCCGGGAGAAAATAAGATAAAAAAAACCCTCTTGCGAGGGTTGCGATTATCTTCTTCTTGAACTTGTATCGCCCGACATGCGCGATGTATCAGTATTCATACGTGAAGTATCACCTGTGTTGTTCATGGTAGAACTGTCACCTGTGCTGTTCATGTTATTGTTGTTCATGGTGTTGGAATCAACAAGCGTTGAATCGCCTGTTGAGCTTCCCTCGCTGCTGTTGTTGCAAGCTGCCAGAGTACCGGCGATTGCGAAAACGATTAAAAATTTTTTCATTGTCCTTTTAGGTTTAGTTAACTATTGGCCGCAAAGGTATAAGGTGCGTTGATATAGCCAAATTTTAGATATGATTTTTTACGCACAGATCATTTTTTCCTGAAAAAGATTCTTAGCGGAACACCCGTGTAGTTAAAATTTTCCCGCAGTTTATTTTCCAGGTAATTCCTGTAAGGCGTTTTAATCTCATCAGGATAATTGCAGAAAAATGCAAATGATGGAACAACTGTAGGCAGTTGGGTAATGTATTTGATTTTTATCGGGTTGCCGCGGATCACTGGTGGATGATACGACTCAATAGCTTTCAGAAGTACATCATTCAACTGAGCGGTAGCAATTTTTCTCTGCCGGTTTTCGTAAACTTCAAGTGACTCCTCAATGGCTTTGAATATCCTGGTTTTATCACGAACAGAAATAAACAGGATAGGAACATCATTAAAAGGGGCCAATCGTTGTTTCAACACTTTTTCATAATCTTTGGCTGTATTCGTGCTCTTTTCAACGAGGTCCCATTTATTTACAAGAACTACAATTCCTTTTCCTTTCCGGGCTGCAAGACTGTAAATACTCAGATCCTGTGCAGTTATTCCTTTTTCTGCGTCAAGCATGATCATGCATACATCAGATTCATCCATTGCCTTGATGGCCCTGATTACGGAATAAAATTCCAGGTCTTCATGTACTCTTGCCTTTTTTCTTATTCCGGCAGTATCAATGAGAACAAAATCTTTTTGAAAAAGTTTATATCGTGTATGAATGGTATCGCGTGTAGTGCCAGCAATATCACTTACAATTGTTCTTTCCTCTCCGATCAAAGCATTGAGTAAAGATGATTTGCCCACATTCGGTTGTCCAACGATGGCAAATTTTGGAACACCTTCATTTTCGTGTTCGAAATCTTCAAATATCAGCGCCGTAATATCATCAAGAACTTCACCTGTGCCACTAC
>JBJMLW010000012.1:0-3078 GCA_045805105.1 Flavisolibacter sp.
CAAATGCAATAGTGCCCGCTTCGCTCGCAAGCATTTCACGCAAAGGCTCAAAGAAAAAAAACGCAGATAGAAAATAACAGAAAGAGAAAACAACGCAGATGACGCAGGTTATTATAGTATAAGCTAATCAGCTGTATTCAAATTTAAAACATCATAACTAATCATCGTTCATGCAACCACAATAAATGGGTTTGCTATTCTTCTTTGTGTCTTTGTATAAAATTTTTTTGCGTTCTTGTCTTCCTTTGCGCCTTTGCGTGAAATGCCTTTATGCGAGCGAAGCGAGCATTCACCTGAGCGTAGCGAAGCGAGCATTAGTGTTTCTTCCGAAGTTGATTATAATCCAGGAAGTAAATAAATTTCACAGTGATCTCATTACCATGTGAGACTCCGAGCGCTTTTGCGAAGTTTCTTAAATAGGCGGGATATTCATCTCCATTAATTGCATACGAATCTCCTAACCAGTTTTTCCAACCAAGGATCACACGGCTGCCCAATCTGAAATCCCAGGTGAGAAAGGCATCAAGATTGAAAGCATTGTAATTTTCGTTTCTATTCGGAATAAATGTTCTTGGTATTAAATCACCTTCTGCGTCCACATTAAAATATTTGTTGTAGATAACTTTGTTCCAGTAATGACGGGTTCGCAAAGTAAGATTCAGTCGCGGTGTAAAATTATAATCACCGGATAATACCGAAATGGTTTCTGTAAAATTTCTATATGCCGCAATGGGACTACCATTCGGCTCTCGTATGAATGCAAACCCTATCTGGTTTTCTTCATACTGTCGGAAGATGTCCGCGCTCAAAGTAAATTTGTCGCTGAACCGATATCGCAAACCAGATTCAAGCCTGTTGTATGAATTATTATTGAGCGCTCTGAATGAATAGCCGGCGCCAAAACTAAAGAACAAACGCTTCCTGCTATCCGAACTGCCATTCACATCAAAGGTTAGTTCGGCTGGTCTGTTCAACCACATGCCTGCGGTTCTCAATTCGAAAAAATCATGCTGGGTAGTAGGAAAAGAACTTGCCATTAATGTAATGTCCCAGAAATTTTTGAACAGCCAGTAACCAGACAAACTAAGCTCCACTTCAGAATATTTATATGGTTTGTACAGGTACTGGCTCGTGACATCAAAACGATAAGTATAATTGATGAAATGATCAGTAGGAGTAAATTGCTGATAAGAAATACCTGCCAGGTGATTCACTTTGTCGGGCGATTCCAGGTAACCCAGATCATTCGGATCATAAGTATCGGAAATAACATTAGATCCAATATAATAGCGCAGTTTACCACTCACTTTTCCAAACTGTAATGCTGTATTAAAACCGTTGTATGGCTTTACCATGAGCTTGCCATTTTCTGTTACAGTATCGTTCACAAGGTAAATTTCACCTGAATATGGAGTATAACCGAAAACGGTACTGTAACGCGCTGTTCCTTTCAACTGGTAATTGTTATTCTTTGTATACAGCGACCAGTCGAATGCTGAAACATTTGCATCCCTGTCTGCACCATTCCTGATCACATTCGTATTGGTAAATGTTACAGAAGACCTGCCTTTTAAAGCCTGGTCAAGCACAATAATATTGTAATTACTCAGGGGCTCTGTCAGGATCAATGTATCTTTTGAAGTGAGAACACTATGCAGGCTTGCTTTCATCGGTGCAGTTACCGCATTGAAAATTCCAATTCCTAATTTTTTCTTTGTGCGACCCGATAATTTGATGCCATTATACAACCTGGTAATAGAAGGATTTTTGATCAACTGGTAATTGGGATTGTTGTCGGCAAAACTCTGTACACGATTATAACCTGATGGAATATCTCCTACCCGCCGTGAATAAAAAAGTCCTGACTTGTTAAACAATTCAGTTCCTTCGGTAAAAAATGGACGGTTCTCCTGGAAGCGCACTTCGAAAGGTGAAAGGTTGTTGATGATATTATCTGAAACCACCTGTCCAAAATCCGGGATCAGCGTTGCGTCGAGAGTGAAGCTTTCATTGATACCATATTTTACATCCATACCGCCGCTGCGCAGCCACTGATGCTTGATATCATTTCCTTCAGGATTGATCCTGATCCCACCTGATAAATAGGGTGAAAAACTCAATCGCAATGGTGGTTCAATATTTTTCAGATCAACATATTTCCCAAACTGGTTGGCAAATCCATTGAGTTTGGGATCAACGGGATTCCAATACGAACTTTCATTATCGCGACGAATGAAACGAAGAAATTGCAGACCCCAGGTCTGTACTTCTTTTTTTGAAAACCGCAAAGAGATATAGGGGATCTTCATCTCAATCGTCCAGCCGTCATTCTTCATTTGTACCTGGCTTTCCCAAACTGCGTCCCAGGTTTTATCACCGAAATCTCCAAATCTATCATTATCGGTTGATCCACCTATCCTCGCATCCGATTGCACATTGGCAGAAGTAACAAGAAATTGAAATCCATTTTGCTGGTCGTTATAGGTATCAAAAAAAACAGAAAAATAGTCAACATCCTGTCTTTGTTCGGCGTCCCGGGACGTGATCTGTTTGCGGATCAATGAAGGATCATCATATAAATAAGCGCCAATATAAACAGCGTTATCATCATATAATATCCTTACTTCCGTTTTTACTGTTGCAGCTAAACCATACTCCGGAAAATTCTGGATAAAATCAGTTGCCATCGGCGCTTCCTGCCATATAGCATCATCGAGATGGCCATCTATTTTAGGTGCCTGGGGGGTCTTGACAGCGGTGAGAATTTTAGGCTGGCTAAAAGCAAGCAGGTGAAAGTTACATAGGGCAAAAACGAGCAACAATGTTCTGAACATGCAGGTACCTTTGGACGACTGTAAATATAGAGACAAAATCTATATATCAAAGGCTGCCTGTCAGGTGCTTTCCCACTAATTCATCCGCTTTTTTAACACAGAAACCTGTTGCTGGAGATTATTTACAAGGCCGGCAAGCTGGTTTACATCCCATCGCTGCTGAGTATTGGCCCTTGAAATGACCATTTGAGCCTGCCATACCTCCAGGATATCCTCAGCATTAACGATATATGGCTGGTAGCTG
>JBJMLW010000013.1:0-10120 GCA_045805105.1 Flavisolibacter sp.
CTTCACCAAACCATACATTCCTTACAAAGAAATTGAATTTGCTCAGGGCATATGTAAGTGTTAAACCTGCTTTCTGACGGGGCACTGAACGTTCAAGGAAGATGCGGCTTGACTCACTGAAATAAATATTTTCCTTTCCTGCAAGCTGAGGCGACGATTTTATCGGGCCCACCTGCTCTGTTTTGGTAAGGTTACCTGTAAGGTCAGCGCGGAATCGTCCCGCACCAAGACCTGTACCATAAGAAAGTACCACATCTATACCCTAGGTATCTGTATTAATAGCATTCGCAAAAAATGATGCCCTGTTTGCATTGGCCTGTGCCAGCAAGCGATATATTTCCTGGTCAGCCGGAGGTGCTGTTGGTGAATTGTTTCCCTGGAACTGGTCGGTGTATACAATCCTGTCTTCGATGTGAATGAAATAACCATCAACAGTCATTTTGAATTTACCGAGGTTGCCGGTGAAACCTGCGCTCACACTTCTTGAAGTCTCCGGACGAAGTGCTGGTATACCAAGAAGCTGGGCAGGCCTGCTGTCATTGGTAAACGTTCCCACTTCATATGGTACTCCGGCTACAAAAAGTGTTGATGTTGTTGACAGGTAACGCTGATGGAGAGATGGCGCACGGAAACCTGTACTTGTTGAAGCACGAAGTGAAAAACGATTGCCGATTTTATAACGCATCGCAAGTTTTCCATTGAACGTGGAACCAAAGTCATTATAATTTTCAAATCTTCCTGCCAGTTCAACAAGAAATGCAGAAGAAAAATTCAGTTCCAGGTCTGCATAAGCTGCAATCGCACTACGTGTTGCATTCACTGCATTTTCAGGACGGTATCCGGGGAACACCTGTGAACCACCACCACGCGCTGCACTGTCTGCACCACCAAAGCGTGTACTGATCGGACCTTTGGGATCAGGAATAAGAATGGGTTTTCCTGTAGCATCAACGCCTACCTGTCTTGCCTTACCATAATCTACATATGAAGCCTCTTCACCTGCAAGAAGCTGGTATCTTTCAAAACGATGCTCTGCACCAAAGGCAACGTTCACCCCACTCATCTTATCAAAAAGCCTGGAGAAATCAAGGTTGGTTGTATTCTGCGTAAATACTGGTCCGCCTGCATTAAAACGTGTTGGTGATGATTTTTCAAGAGAAGCATTCAGTGAATTCACCACGCGGAATGCAAACTGGTTTTGTCCATATGTATTACTGAAATCAACCTTCCAGTTTTTTACTACACTCCTGATGCCAAAGGCAAGAGATTTGTCGTAAATGTCTGAATGTATCTCGGGTAAAAATCCAAGTGGGTAAATTTCTATTACATTATTTGCAATGCTTGGGAACCTGTAGTTTCCTGCAGCCTGACCATTCCTGTATCCAAGACCCCCGAAAAAATAAAACTCTGTTCCGCGGTCATCCATTGGAATTACGGAATTGAACATGAATTGTCCGCTGCGAAGGAGCGACTGTCCAACCTTCTGCCGGTAATCGTGGCGTGTAAGGTTGTTAGCAGTAAGAAAAGAATCTGTACGGTCAACTTTCTGCACTACTCCGGAAGCATTACGTCCGTTGTATCGCTCATAAATAATTCCTGTTCTGTCACCGGCACGGTTTGTAGCACCACGGTAATCATACGAACCGGAAAAATTGATGAAGCCACCGCGGTCGCCCATGGGAATTCCAAAATTCAGTGCAGTCTGAACTGTTTCTCCATCAGTTACTGATGTGCCATTGAACTTTGTAACGTTAGCTCCACCGGTTACGGAAGCCGTAATTGTATTTACATTGTTTTTAAGGATGATATTGATGACACCCGCAATGGCATCACTTCCATATTGTGCTGCGGCTGCATCTCTTAAAATTTCTACCCTGTCGATTGCAGAAACAGGAATTGCATTGAGGTCAGTTCCAACTGCGCCTCGTCCGAATGTTCCATTCAGATTTACAAGTGCCGTATTGTATCTTCTTTTTCCGTTGATCAGAACAAGAACCTGGTCCGGACCAAGACCACGCAATGATGCAGGATCAATATGGTCCGTTCCATCTGCTACGGTTTGTGTTCCTGACTGGAATGATGGTGCTGCATAAGTAAGAATCTGGTTGAGATATACCTGGGGTGCATCACCTGCAAGCTTCTTCACATCAATCACGTCTACAGGTGCCGGTGTTTCCAGTTGTGTTCTTGGCAACGAACGTGAACCAAGAATCACTACAGTTTCTTCCTGACCGCCTTCTACTAAAACAAAGTCAACTGTTGATACACCACCGGGTGTAACAGTTACGGATTGCCTTCCGGCACCGAGGCCAACATAGCTTGCACTGACCATATATGTACCAGGGTTTAACGACAATGTAAATACACCGTCATTTCCTGTTGTTGTGCCCTGCGAAGAACCCTGGATAAAAACCGATGCACCGGCAAGAGAATTTCCTTTTGCATCTTTTACAGTTCCTTTTATTGTTCCGGACTGTGCAAATGCAGCAACTGCACCAGCGAGTAAAACAAAAATTAATAGAAGAACGGATCGAAGCCTGGGTAGAAGATGAATCATAGTGTTAATTTTGATGAGAAAATAGATCAGTAAGTTAAGAAATCTGTTATGAGTTAAAACATTTAAATCAATTGATTATAATCTTTAAATGCCGCTCATAAAATTAAATTCTACCGGATGAAATTTCACAGAAATTTTTTTATGAAGAAGACCAGCAGGAAACTCGCATTTCTTTTTATTGCTTCAATGCTCGTGAATTGCAGCAATACAAAAAACATTCAATCAGATACTTTCAACCCGTATCAATATAGTATACATAAAAAAGTTCTCGGTAAAAATGGTGTGGTGGTTTCTGCACATACACTGGCTAGCAGCGTGGGTGTTTCGGTTATGAAAAAAGGGGGGAATGCCTTTGATGCAGCAATCGCCACCCAGCTCGCACTTGCCGTTGTTTATCCGGGTGCCGGAAATATCGGTGGTGGCGGATTTATGGTGGCGAGGCTTGCAGGCGGACAAACAGTAGCACTCGATTACCGTGAAACAGCACCTTCAACTGCAGGAAGGGATATGTATCTGGATAAAAGCGGGAATGTTATTGAAGGGAAAAGCATCAATGGCCATTTATCAAGCGGAGTTCCCGGTACAGTTGCCGGTCTGTTTGAAAGTGCGAAGTATGCAAAGCTTCCTTTCACTCAACTTATCCAGCCCGCAATTGATCTTGCCGAGAAGGGATTTATATTAACCCAAAATGAAGCTTCAGCATACAACAGGTTGCAGGAAGACCTTAAAAAATACAATACAGTCCCTACTGTTTTCCAGCAAAGAACATGGAAGACAGGCGATACACTTGTTCAGACTGATCTTGCAAAAACATTAAAGAGGATCCGTGATGAAGGCGCAAAAGGATTTTATGAAGGAACCACAGCATCACTGATCATTGATGAAATGAAGCGTGGCGGTGGCATCATTACAACCGAAGACCTGAAAAATTACAAGGCAAAATGGCGAACGCCACACACATTTTCCTATAAAGGATATACTGTTGTTGGCATGCCCATGCCAAGCAGCGGCGGATTGTTGCTGCACCAGATGATGAAAATGATAGAGGACAAACCGTTACCTGCATACGGGTTTCAATCACCCAAAGCTGTACAACTGATGGTGGAAGTGGAACGCCGTGCGTATGCCGACAGGGCTGAATACATGGGCGATGCTGATTTTTATAAAGTACCCGAAGCGCAATTGTCTTCTGATGCTTACCTGAAAAAAAGAATGCAGGACTACCAGGAAAACGTTGCAGGGAAAAGTGACCAGGTGAAACCGGGAATGATCAAAGAAAGTGAACAGACCACGCACCTCAGCGTGATTGATGCCGAAGGCAATGCTGTTTCTGTAACAACAACGCTGAATAATTCTTATGGCAGTAAAACCGTAGTTGGCGGTGCGGGATTTTTTTTAAATGATGAGATGGACGACTTCAGTGCGAAGCCCGGTGTACCCAATCTTTATGGAGCTGTTGGCGGCGAAGCCAATGCCATTGCTCCAGGAAAAAGGATGCTAAGTTCCATGGCTCCTACACTTGTTTTAAAAAATGGTCAGCCATTTCTTGTGGTGGGAACACCGGGCGGCACAACCATTCCGACTTCTGTTTTCCAAACCATCGTCAACATCATCGACTTCAATATGTCAACCGAAGAAGCTGTTTATGCACCGAAGTTTCATCACCAGTGGTTACCCGATGAAGTATACCTGGAGAAAAATTTCCCGGCTACAACCAGATCTGCTCTTGAAGCTATGGGATATAAAATTGTTGACCGCAATGAAATTGGAAGAACAGAAGTAATTAAAGTATTACCCGACGGAAGCTTTGAAGGTGTGGCGGACAAGAGAGGGGAAGATGGAGCGGAGGGGTATTGAATATCCCCGCCTGCGGGCAGGCAGGTATCGAATAACGAAGTTAGAACCTGTAGATATTTGCCACCGGCAAATATGGTTTTGAGTAATTAAAACTGTAACTATTTGCCACCGGCAAATATTTCAGGAGAGCAAGGGAACAAAAGAACAGGGAACAATTGAACAATAGAACAGGGAACAATTGAACAATAGAACAAGGAACAATAGAATAGCGAACGGAATACAATGTTCAATTTTCCCTGCCTGCCGGCAGGCAGGAATGATCAATAATCAATGATCTTGTTGGATCCGTTAATATGTTTTCCTCTGTGTCCGTATAGCTATCGGCTTACCTGTTATTGCGTTTTGAGGTAAATGGCAGTGGAATTAAATAACTCTTCCAATTTAAAAGAATCTTAGAATGCACAACTTTAAACTTAAACTTTAAACATTGAACGATACACTTTTTCTGGATAGCATGCGAAAACGTTTCCGCGATTATAAAAAACTCGGAGAACGTACGTTTGAACAACTTTCAGGAGATGAAATGCATTTTACTCCTAATGAAGCATCAAACAGCATCGCTGTGATCATTCAGCATATGAAGGGGAATATGCTAAGCAGGTGGACAAATTTTCTGACAGAAGATGGCGAGAAACCCTGGCGGAAAAGGGATGAGGAATTTGAAATTCACAAAGCAACGCGTGAAGAACTGATTCTCCAATGGGAAGAAGGCTGGAAAGTTTTTCTGGATACACTTGAATCCCTGAAACCGGAGGACCTTGAAAAAACCATCACCATACGTGCGGAACCGCTGAATGTGATTGATGCCATCAACCGGCAACTGGCACACTATAGTTATCATGTCGGGCAAATCGTTTACCTCGGCCGGTGGATCAGAAATGACGAATGGAAAAATCTTTCCATGCCGAAGAAGGGGAGAATGTGAATCGTGAAACGTCAATCGTCAATCGTGAAACGTCAAACGTGAAGTGTCAAACGTGAATGGAAACATACTACCAAGCTGTCATCCCGACGAAGGAGGGATCTGTGGTTAATAGTTAAGCGACCGATGATTTGAAAAGGAAATGTCACTACATCTTTACGTCGCTTACGGTAGTATGTTTTTTTGGAACGCAATCCCGACGGTACCGTCGGGACGCAAAGGTTACGCAAAGGATCGCAAGGAATTTTTAATTGTATTTGATTTGCGACCTTAGCGTTTCCTTTGCGGTCCCGATGAAATCGGGACTTGCGTTCCAAAAAAAAGTCCGATTACGCATGAAGGGCTGCTTCAATTCATTAGTCTGTTACCGATTAGTTGACATCTAGGGATGACGTCCTGATTGGATTTTGTCAAATAATTTATCAATAGGCTTCCCATCATTTAGCATTTAGCATTTAACATTCAACATAATTTCCCCCTTCCTTTTTACTATACTGCCTCTTTGCATCTTGGCGTGAAACCCATACGTAACCGCGGATTTCACAAATATTTCCCACCCCTCAGCCGTTATGTTATTTGTGCAGACTTGCTGATTGGCTATTTTTACCGAAAACCCCCTACACCTGAGGAAATTTTTTAAAATATCCGCCCGGGTGCTCCTCGGCATTTTCATCCTGCTCCTGTTATGCTGGGGTTTCCTGCAAACAGAATGGGGTCAGAATTGGCTTGCCCGCCAGGTAACCAGGCGACTGTCGCGTGACCTGCAAACCCATATCAGCATCCAGCATGTAAAAGTAGGATTATTCAATTTCAATAAAATGGATCTGGAAGGTGTACTGGTTGAAGACCAGAAAAAAGATACACTTCTCTATGCCGGCCTGTTCCAGGTAAAAATTACAGACTGGTTTTTTTTCAAAGACAAAGCGGAGCTCAAATATGTAGGACTTGAAGACGCCGTCATAAACCTCAACAGAACCGACTCCATTTGGAATTATCATTTCCTTGAAAAATATGTCACGTCTTCAGATACCAACACAAAAAAAAGTTCGGGTATAAAGTTCGACCTGAAAAAAGTGGTAATGAAAAATGTCGCTTTTAATAAAGTAGATGCATGGATAGGCAGCGATATGACTGTGAAGATCGGCGGACTGGATATGGACGCTGACAAGATTAAAATTTCTGATAAGACCATTGATGTAAGCAATCTTGTTCTGGAAGATCCATACTTTTCTATTTTCGAATATGCAGGGAAGAAAGAAAGCATTGCCAGTTCAGAACCTGTAAAAGAAAGCGTACAGGCTGCGAGTAAAACATGGAACATCAATTTTGGAAATATCAAGGTAAACAACGGAAGGTTCAGAGACGACAGGGATTCGATGATGCCTTCTACCACATGGTTTGACGGAAAGCATATTGATTTCAGTAAAATCAACGGAACATTTAAGAACATCGGGTGGATGAACGACAGCATTACAGGTAACATTAGTCTGAGTGCTGTTGAACGAAGTGGTTTTGTTGTAAAATCATTAAAGGCAAAAACAACCATTCATCCGAAGGCGATGATCTTTGATGACCTTTCATTGCAGACAAACCGCAGCACCATCAACCATTACTTTGCAATGAAGTATGAAAACCTCGGAAGCATGAATAATTTCCTTCATGCCGTAAAGATGGAAGCACACTTCAGCAATACTTCCATTTCGAGTGACGATATAGCTTACTTTTCCCCCAACCTGAAGAACTGGAAAAAAACACTCAGGATTGATGGTGATGTAAGAGGCACCGTTGATGCCCTTGCATCCAAAGATCTTGAATTATGGGCAGGCAATAATACCTACATACATGGTGCAGTGAGTCTTGTTGGGTTACCGAACATTAAAGAAACACTGATCAACATTGAAGCTTCCGAATTGCGGACTACTTACCCGGATGCAGTTAGTTTCATTCCTTCCATAAGAAGGATCACCATGCCCGACCTGAACAAACTAACTTATCTGAAATTCAGGGGAACCTATACAGGTTTTATTAATGACTTTGTAACCTTTGGAACGCTGCAGACCAATCTTGGTACGCTGAAAACTGACCTGAACATGAAGTTTCCTGAAAATGGTGAACCTGTTTATGCCGGTTCTGTATCAACTGAAGGCTTCCAGCTTGGAACTTTTATTCATAGTCCGAAACTCGGCCTGGTTAATTTCCAGGGAAATATTAAAGGTCGTGGATTCCGCTGGCAGACCCTCGACATGGAAATTGACGGTGCCATTAACCGTATACAATATGGCAATTATACTTACCAGAACATTAAAGCAAAAGGAAGTCTTACCAATCGTTTATTCAATGGCGACTTTGTTATCAAAGATCCCAACGCCGACCTGCGATTGAATGGTCTGATAGATCTAACGGGAAGAAAACCTCTATTCAGGGTAACAGCTGATGTGGCACATGCTGATCTGCAGGCGCTCCAGATCACACCCAGGGATATGCAGCTCAGTGGAAAATTCAATCTGGATTTTGAAGCAAGCTCTCTTTCTGACCTGCTGGGTTCTGCACGGATTACCAATGCTTCACTTTCAAGCAACGGAAAAAAATTATCATTCGATTCACTGATCGTTGCGTCTTCCTATATCAATGGAAAGAAAAACCTGACACTTGTTTCAAATGAATTCAATGTTGCAATTGATGGTGATTTTGACCTCGAAGGCCTGCCCAATGCTTTTACACTTTTCCTTAGCAGGTATTATCCCGCGTATATACGTGCACCCCACTCTGTAATACCGCAGATCTTTACATTCGATATTACAACAGGAGTTGTTGATGATTACATGAAGCTGATTGATCCGCGCCTGTCGGGTTTTGATAATAGCCATATTTCAGGTTCACTGAATACCACAGCCAATACCATGACTGTAGATGCGGACATTCCGCATTTTGAATTCAAGCAGTATGCATTTTCCGATGTGCAGATCAATGGAAACGGAGACTTGCAGAAACTTATACTTAATGGACAGGTAACAAATGCCCAGATAGGTGACAGTGTATTTTTTCCTGAAACAAACTTCAGCATCGAAGCACAGCAGGATGTTTCAGACATAACTATTAATACAACTTCCAACCAGGCCATAAACCGTGCAAACCTTTCAGCGCAGATCAAAACATTCAGTGACGGAGCCACCGTTCTTTTTAAACCTTCATCATTTGTACTTAACAGCAAGACATGGTCATTAGAGCAGGGTGGTGAACTCAACTTCCGCCGTAATACGGTTGTGCAGGGCGGTGTTACTTTCCACGAGTCGAACCAGGAAATCCGTTTGTGGACGCAACCTGATACGGAAGGAAGCTGGAACAACCTGCATGTTGCATTTAAGAATGTAAACATTGGTGACTTTTCTCCTTTTGTTACAAAGAAAAACAGGATAGAAGGTGTATTGAATGGCGAAGCAGTGGTTGTGGATCCGCAAAACCGTTTTGATGTTACCACAGATGTTCATATAACAGAACTCAGGTTTGACAATGATTCGCTGGGAAGCGTTGATGGTAAATTATTTTACAACAACAAAACAGGTATGTTGACAGGAAATGCCAACAACCTGAACCCCGATCATAAGATTGAAGTGGATCTTGCGATGAACCTGAAAGATTCTACTCAAAGTTTCCAGGACAGGATCAATACACGGCTCACCAAATTCGAACTGAAATATCTGAACCGGTTTCTCGGCGCCATCTTCTCGGATATTAATGGCTATGCTACCGGCAACTTCGACATCATCGGTGAAGGATCCAACAGGTCTTACACAGCAAAGGCAAAAATTACTGATGCAAGCTTTAAAGTAAATTTTACACAGGTTACATATACGATCGACAATACCGAGATTGAATTAAAAAAGGAACTGATTGATCTCAATAATATCAGGATACGCGACAAGGATGGAAATTCTGCGCTGGTAAGGGGATATATCACCCACAAGGGATTCACGAACATGAATTATGATATCGCCGTTGAAACAGAATCACGGCAGATGGAATTGATCAATACCACATTCGACGATAACCAGGTATTTTTTGGAAAAGCAAAAGGTTCCGGTTCTTTTGTTCTCGTAGGTCCGGAAAACGACATGCTGATGAATATCGACATCAAGGCATCTGAAACCGACACTTCTAATATTACACTGCCACCTTCAAGAACGCGCGAAAGCGGACAGGCGAGTTTTATGGTTGAACGCAAATATGGACGTGAAATGACACCGCAATCTGTAGGTGCATCTTCCAATCTGAATTATGACGTTCACATTGCAGCCAACCCAATGGTAAATGTCAGTGTGATTCTGGATGAACTTACAGGCGACGCTATTCGCGGCAGAGGAACAGGAAACCTGCAGATTACTTCAGGAACATCCGAACCACTTTCACTCCAGGGTCATTATATTATTGAAGAAGGTGATTACATTTTTACATTTCAGTCGTTCCTCGGAAAAACTTTTGTTCTGAAAAAAGGCGGCAACAATTTCATTGAATGGAATGGTGATCCTTACGATGCTACAGTTCATCTCGAAGCCGTTTACACGGCAAAGCAGGTGAGCTTTGCACCACTGTCAAACCTTTTTGATGCCGGTGCAGCAACAGGAAACTCACCTAATTATTCAGGTGTAAGAGATGATGTAAATGTTGTAGCCGTTCTGAGTGGAAACCTCTTTCATCCCAATTTTGATTTCAGGCTTGAATTCCCCAGCAATAATGTGATCTATTCAAATCCTGATTTCACCTTTGCATTACAGCAGATTGAAAAA
>JBJMLW010000014.1:0-2558 GCA_045805105.1 Flavisolibacter sp.
CCATACCCGCATCTTCTATAGCAAGCCGGGCAGCAATAGCCCCGATGTCGGAGGAATTCATATTTGTTTGAGCATACCTTCTTTCAGCTATGCCCGTAATCTGCCGGAATTTCTCCACCACTTCCAGAGGAGCCGTTTCAATGCGCTGGCTATCCTCAGCATAAAAATTGTGTACAGTAAAATCCCTGTTGTTTACAATTTCGGTGGGAATGTAAGAGCCTGTGCCTGTAATAATGGTTTTCAATGCCGCATGATTTATTAATGCAAAATTCAGGAGCAGCAGCGAAACTTAAAAAATAAAAAGAAAACCAGGAGTTTTAGCTTCTTTCTTTGGTTCTGTGACAGATTACTTCAACAGAGAGGCTGAAGGCAAGGGCAAACGCAACGGCTTCCCATAAAGAGTCTTTCTGGATAAAAGCCTTGATCATCATTATTAAAGAGAAAAGAGCCACCATAACTGTCAGTGCGTTCCTTTCATTGAAATACTTTCTCATTATTCTGGATTTACACGGTTCAGATTATGGCAAAATTAAATATGGTTGTTATTAAATATAAAGGAGTTCGGTAGAAGGGGAAGATTCATCGACAAAAAAATGTTAAGGAAGCTTCCAGTTACGAGCCAAGAACTGGAACCTGCGTATCAACTCACACCCGGCAGCTCATAGCTAGTACCTCTTTGCTATCTTTGCCCGTTCCATACTTTAATCATGAGTGAAGTCAAAAGCCTGAATTTTATTGAGGAGATTGTCCGCGAAGACCTAGAGAACGGTAAGTATAAAAACATTGTAACACGTTTTCCTCCGGAACCAAATGGGTACCTCCATATGGGCCATGCTACCAGTATTTGCCTGAATTTCGGACTTACAAAAGATTATCCCGGATACACAAACCTTCGCTTCGATGATACCAATCCGGTTACAGAGGATACCGAATATGTGGAAAGCATTAAAGAAGACATCCGCTGGCTTGGCTTTGAATGGAAAAATGAATTGTATGCTTCTGATTATTTTGACCAGTTATATGAATTTGCGGTTAACCTGATAAAAAAAGGACTTGCTTATGTAGATGATTCTACTTCTGATGAAATCGCTGCCATGAAAGGCACCCCAACAGAACCGGGAAAAGATAGTGTTTACCGGAACCGAAGCATCGAAGAAAATATTGACTTGTTCCGCAGGATGAAAGAAGGAGAATTTCCTGATGGCAGCCATACATTAAGAGCGCGGATTGACATGGCACATCACAACATGCTGATGAGGGATCCTGTTTTATACCGCATCAAGCATGCACATCATCACAGGACCGGTGATAAGTGGTGTATTTATCCTATGTATGATTTCGCACATGGTCAAAGCGATAGCATTGAAAAAGTAACTCATTCAATATGTACACTGGAATTTGTTCCGCATCGTGAACTATACGACTGGCTGATTGAAAAACTTGAAATTTACCCTTCACACCAGTATGAGTTTGCCCGTCGAAACCTTACATATACAGTCATGAGCAAGCGCAAACTGCTTCAACTGGTGAATGAAAAACATGTTGATGGATGGGATGATCCACGTATGCCGACAATCAGCGGAATGCGGAGGCGGGGTTACACACCTGAAGCCATCCGGGAATTTTGTGAAAGGGTAGGGATTGCAAAACGTGAAAATATAGTTGATGTAGGCCTTCTTGAATTTTGTGTACGTGAACACCTGAACAGGATTGCATTAAGAAGAATGGCAGTAATTAATCCGCTTAAAATTGTTATTACGAATTATACAAATGAAAATGAAATCCTGGAAGGAGAGAATAATCCTGAAGACACCTCTTCAGGGCACAGGGATATACCATTCGGAAAAGAATTGTATATCGAACGGGAAGACTTCATGGAAAATCCTCCGAAAAAATATTTCCGCCTGTTTCCAGGTGGAATGGTACGACTGAAATATGCTTATATCATCCGGTGTGACGAAGTAATAAAAGATGACAAAGGTGAAGTGAAAGAGCTCAGGTGTACCTATTTCCCGGAAAGTAAGAGCGGTCATGATACTTCAGGAATAAATGTAAAAGGAACACTTCACTGGGTTGAAATCACACATGCCATTACAGCCGAAGTGCGTTTATACGACAGGCTATTCAAAGTTGAAGATCCTTCGGGGGAAGAAGGAGATTTTAAGGAATACATCAATCCTGATTCATTACAAACAGTTACAACAGCATACGCTGAGCCATCACTGAAAAATGCAAAGCTGAATGATCGTTACCAGTTTTTAAGGATGGGATATTTTACACTGGATAACAAGGACACTTATGCGCGGCTTGTATTTAACAGGACTGTTACTTTAAAAGATGCATGGGCGAAAGAACAGAAAAAGTAGGTAGAAACGGAATGGCGATTCGGGATTCGGGTCTTCAGGCAGAGGAAGGGATTGTTTAAAAAATTTGTCCTGGTATAAATCAATCTTATTTATACCAGGACAAAACATGAATAACCTAATCCTTATCCCTTTTCCGGGATTAAATATTATTTAATAGGATTCAAGGACTCTGTAATGCGGTCCAGTACATCC
>JBJMLW010000015.1:0-4466 GCA_045805105.1 Flavisolibacter sp.
ACAGCAGATAAAAAATCATCGATCCGTTTTGATGCGGGATTATCAAGTCCACACCAGCAACACCATGTGTCCAGGATTGATGCACACACGATTGGTATGACAGTGGCTGTTACAAATGGTGCTTTAAAAGGAGCAAGCTTTTTGAGTGTGAGAGCGGTGAATGGGAACGTATCTGTAATTAGCAATAAAATCATAGTGAAGGGTGCAGATGAAGTGACCCTGTATCTTACCGCAGCTACCAATTACAAAAATTATAAGGATGTATCATTGGATCCGGTGAGCAGTTGCCAGAATGTTTTAAAAAATATCGGTACAAAAACTTTCAATACGCTCCAATCTGAGCACATTAAAGAGTACCAGAATTATTTTAATACACTTTCCATTGACCTTGGCAAAACTGAAAATGATAGCCTGCCTACGAATGAACGTATAGAAAAGTTTGCATTATCAAGTGATCCATCACTTGTTGCACTTTATTTGCAATATGGACGTTACCTGTTAATCTCTTCATCAAGACCCGGAACACGACCAGCCAACCTGCAGGGGATCTGGAATGATATGCTGGCACCACCATGGGGGAGCAAGTACACTACAAATATTAACACGGAAATGAATTACTGGCCGGCGGAGTTGCTGAATCTTTCTCCCATGCACCAGCCATTATTTGCGATGATGAAAGAGTTGTCTGTAACAGGAACTGAAACCGCGAAAGAATATTACAATGCGCCTGGTTGGGTACTTCACCACAATACAGATCTCTGGCGTGCAACAGTTCCCATCAATGCTTCTAACCATGGCATCTGGGTAAGTGGTGGCGCATGGTTGTGTCACCATGTTTGGGAACATTATTTATTTACGCAGGACCTGAAGTTTTTAAAAGACACTGCCTATCCACTGATGAAAGGTGCTGCTGCATTTTTTAATACCTTCCTGGTTAAAGATCCGGGAACCGGATATCTCATCAGCGCACCATCCAATTCACCGGAGAATGGCGGTTTGGTTGCTGGTCCTACGATGGACCACGAGATCATCAGGGACCTTTTCAAAAATACCATCAGCGCTGCTGACATTTTACATGTTGATGCTGCGTTCAGCAATGAACTAGAAGCAAAAATTCAAAAGATTGCTTCCTATCAAATTGGAAAATACGGACAGCTGCAGGAGTGGATGCAGGATGTTGATGATACATCCAATAAGCACCGGCATGTGTCGCATTTATGGGGTGTATATCCAGGAAGTGAATTCAATTGGGAAGAAACACCTGAGCTGATGAATGCCGCGCGACAATCATTGATTTATCGTGGCGATGCAGCAACAGGGTGGAGTCTTGCATGGAAAATTAATTACTGGGCAAGATTTAAGGATGGTGATCATGCATATAAATTGCTGCAGATGTTGTTAAGTCCGGCTGGTAGCAACGCAGGCAGTTATCCTAATTTATTTGATGCGCATCCTCCATTTCAGATCGATGGAAATTTCGGTGGTGCGGCTGGTATAGGTGAAATGATTCTTCAAAGTCATACTGCCTTTATCGACCTCCTGCCTGCACTTCCTTCAGCATTACCTGATGGTGAAATAAAAGGAATCTGTGCGCGTGGTGGGTTTGTATTGGACATATCGTGGAAGAATGGACAGCTGCAACAGGTTGCTGTTACATCGCTGGCAGGTAATGATGCACTGCTTCGTTATCAGAGCATGGTGGTTAAGCTTCATACAGAAAAAGGGAAACAATATGTTTTGAATGGAAATTTAATGTTGAAGGCGAGCGAGTAGGAAGTAGGGATTAGGGAATAGGGATGGGGGAGTAGGGATTAGGGAATTGAGGTATTATGGAGAGACGCGGTTTTGATCTGCATATGGGAAAATTGTTTATGAGTGCACTATAAATATTTGGCATCGCCAAATGGCACAAACTTTTATGAAATTTTGAATTGATAACAATGATATACAGATAAACACAAGATCTTTCTGTGTTTCTCCGTGCCACGGTGTCTCTGTGGTTCAAAAGAGAATACATTATGCGAGCACTCATTTGTAAAGAACCTTTTAATTTAAATTATGAAGAGCTTGATATTCCCTCACCATTAAAAGGTGAAACTCTTTTGCAGATCAAACGCATTTGGATTTGCGGAACAGACCTTCATGCGTTTGAAGGCACGCAGCCATTTTTTAAATACCCTGTTATCCTTGGACATGAGCTCGCAGCAACCATTGTTGAAACGGATGCTCCTGGATTTGCAAAGGGAGAATCGGTAACAATTCTTCCTTACTTCAATTGCGGACAATGTATTGCATGCCGGATGGGTAAGCCAAATTGTTGTGTCAATATGAAAGTGTTTGGTGTTCATACAAACGGAGGCATGCGCGAATTTGTAACCGTTCCTTCATCCAATTTAATTCAGGGACAAGGGTTGGCCTTCGATGAGCTGGCTCTGGTGGAACCGCTTGCCATTGGTGTGCATGCAATTTCACGTGCACAGGTAAGGCCAGATGAATTTGTACTGGTTGTTGGTGCCGGACCAATAGGTTTGGGAATTATGGAATTTTTAAAAATTGCCGGTGCAAATGTAATTGCCATGGATGTCAATAACAATCGGCTGCAGTTTTGTAAGAAACAGATCGGTGTTCCATTTAGTATCAATCCGCTTGAAGAAAATGCACTGGAATGTTTGAAAACAATTACCTCCAATGACATGCCAACTGTAATATTTGATGCTACCGGTAACCGCAACGCCATCAACAATGCATTTCAATTCCTTTCACACGGTGGTCGCTATGTTCTGGTTGGATTGCAGACAGGTGAAATTGTTTTCAGTCATCCTGAATTTCATAAACGGGAAGCTACATTAATGAGCAGCCGCAATGCAACAACAAAAGATTTTGATATGGTGATTGAAGCAATTAAAAACAAAAAAGTAAAACCCGGAATATATATTACCCATCGTGTTTCATTTGATAATATAAAAACAGAATTTGCGAATTGGTTAGTGCCTGAGAATGGAGTCATTAAAACAATGGTGAGTTTTTAGGGGCAACTACGAAACCACGGAGACACGGGGACACAAAGTAACACAGTGGATCTCTGTTCCTTTGTAAACCCGATGAAGAGAGGGCGGTAAAAAAAGTCTTATTAATGAAGAACTATCAAGGTTATTTGTTTGATTTGAATGGCACCATGATCGATGACATGCATTATCATGTAAAGGCATGGCATGATATCCTCAATGAATTGGGTGCGAATATCTCCATGGAGCAAATGAAAAGGGAATGCTATGGAAAAAACCATGAATTGCTCGAACGCACCTTCCCCGGCCGCTTTACTTATTCCGAGAAGGACAGGATGAGTCTTGATAAGGAAAAACGCTACCAGGAAGACTTCAGACCAAATTTAAAACTGGTTGACGGCCTGCATGATTTCCTGGTAAATGCGCATAATTCAGGGAAGAAAACAGCGATTGGTTCTGCTGCCATCATGTTCAATATAGATTTTGTCCTTGATTCACTTCACATCCGGAAATACATTGATGTAATTGTAAGTGCAGACGAAGTGGAAAAAAGTAAGCCTGATCCCGAAACGTTTCTCACCTGTGCAAAGGCGCTTTCGCTGTTGCCTGCTGATTGTATCGTATACGAGGATTCACCCAAGGGAGTTGAATCTGCAAAGCTAGCCGGCATGGATGCAATTGTAATTACAACCATGCACCAGCCGGATGAATTTGATAACTATGAAAATGTTATTGGGTTTATCAGCAACTTCAATGATCCATTATTGAACAAACTTCTATAATGCCATTGACTGCGGAACAGCATAGTGCTGGAAAGTCATGAGTGTACCGGGTACCGGATTTTTATTCCATGCAGTATGTATTGCCAGTGCAGTACCCAAAGAAGTAGCCTGGGACATAAATGCAGCATAGATTTCAAACTGAGGCAACGCTGCAGCAAGGAGATTCATAAAAATTTTGTTTTTACTAAATCCGCCATCTACAAAAATTCTTTTTACAGGTGACCCGGTCAAAACCAAAAGTGTTGATCTCACCTGGCGCCTGACAATATCAAGCATCAGCTGGTGGTATGCTTCTTCAAAACTTGTAAAGTCATTCAAGTCGCGTTGTTTGAAAACAAAATCACTGGTACTGTCAAATGTATTAACACCTTCTTTTTTCTGAAGTCGTGTAATGATTACCGGATCATAATCAACGGAACGGTAAAATAACGGGTCTTGTTGAAAATGATCGCTGATACGTTTTACACCTTCATCATGTTCTATACCTGCAAACAGTCGGGATGCTTTTACAGGTTTACCACCATGATGAAGATAACAGAGACAATCCTGATCCAGTTCATCTTTTGTAAGGGGTTGATGGTTGAATGGATTCAGTGAGATGCACCAGGTGCCGGTTGATAATAATACAAATGGTTCCTGGAAAGAAATCATGTAAGGTATCAATGCAGCGGAGCTATCA
>JBJMLW010000016.1:0-2434 GCA_045805105.1 Flavisolibacter sp.
CTTCCACGTATTGCGGAAGGTAAATCCAGCTTCCATTCTGGTTAATCGTGTGTATTTTTACGGAATCTACCATCTGCGTTTTAGCCAGGTCAATTGTCGCTTCCATATCATCACCAGTCCATCCTAACCAGTCGGGATTACTCAAACCTTTTTTTGAATAAATTCCATTCACGAGACTGAAAGCGCCCTGCCCGGGATATTTTTCATTTGGCTTGATGTTGATTGTAGCTTTTTTTGCAGTGGCCTTATTAAAATAAAATTTGCGGACCACTCTATCAACTATTCTTTTATTAACAGGATCATACAGTATTGCTTTCCCGATTGAATTGGTATAAAACTTCAATGGCTTTGTATAATTTGAAACGATGGTGTCGTTATGGTATGTTGAGGTTTCATTAAAATCGAAATCCATACCTGCCTTGAGTGTGTATGACGAATTTGATTTCAATGACCAGAGGATCTCTTTTCCATTAGAGTAAATGGAATCCCGGATTCCTATCAGGGCACGACTGTAATTGGTTTTCATTAAATCATAACGCCTGAACTGATTCCTTAATCGCTTTTCAAAATCATTCCAGTTGCGCTTTTCATTCGGACTCCATAATACTTCACTTAAAGCGTCCATCCTTGGGAAGATCATGTATTCAACTTTGGATGGCGTTTCCATATACTCCGTCCATACATTCGCCTGGGCGCCCCATATGAATTTTGATAAGGAAGAATCCAGTTCCTTTGGAACCGGATTATAACTATAAACCTTTTCCAATGGTAAATAGCCGCCGATTACAAGCGAATCTTCATTTTTGGTCTGAGAGTAATCAAAATATATATAAGTTGACGGTGTCATCACAACATTGTGATGTTGATTTGCAGCGGCGATTCCACCTTCTTCACCACGCCAGCTCATCACCATTGCATTCGGGGCCAGGCCACCCTCCAATATTTCATCCCATCCCATTAAAGTCCTGCCTTTCGAATTCAGGTATTTTTCCATTCTCTGGATGAAATAACTTTGAAGTTCGTGTTCGTCTTTTAATCCAAGCGCTTTTATCCGTGCCTGGCAATTCGGACATTTTTTCCAGTTGGCTTTCGGACTTTCATCTCCACCCACATGAATGATGGTAGATGGAAACAACGAAAGAACTTCATCCATTACACCTTCCAGGAACATAAATGTTGAATCTTTGCCCGCGCAATACACATCTTCAAAAACACCCCATGTTTCCTGTACCTGCTTTCCTCCCTGTTGCTGGCTTGCTAAAGAAGGATGTGATGGAATAACAGTAGGTTTATCTGGAAAACAACTCAGCCAGGGATATGCAGCAATAGCTGCTGAGGAATGTCCCGGCATTTCAATTTCAGGTATTACCGTAATACGTCTTTCTGCAGCATAGGAAACAATATCACGCACTTCATCCTGTGTGTAAAAACCTCCATAACGTATATTATCATTTCCTGTTCCGGGATAACGGCCGATGACCGTACCATTCCTGTATGCACCCCTGCTGGTGAGTTCAGGATATTTTTTGATTTCAATTCGCCATCCCTGGTCGTCTGTGAGATGCCAGTGGAAATAATTCATTTTATGCATGGCGAGATAATCAATATATTTTTTAACGAAATCCACCGGAAAAAAATGCCTGCAAACATCGAGGTGCATTCCACGGTAGGAAAATCGCGGATAATCCTGGATAGAAAGAAAAGGAATCGGCAATTGAGAATTAGAACCAGCAACCTTTTTATCAGTCGGCAAAAGTTGTATCAGCGTCTGCATGCCATAGAATGTTGCAGCATAAGTATCACCATCTATTGTTATTCCATCCTTTGTTATATTAAGCGAATAAGCATCCTTATCAGGAGCCCTGATAAAAGTTTTTGTTACCAGTCGTATGTAGTTTTTGCTTTCCTGCCGGTCAATATCCAGTTTGAAACCATAAATTTTTTCCAGGTATTCATTAAACAGGTGTGCTGTTTTTCTGTCTTCATCGTTCCTCGCAGAAATGACTGTTTTTTTTGAAAGTGTGAATGAACCTGTACCCAATTTTATGTTTACAGGTTGCGGAATGATCTGCGGCTGCTGGGAAAATACATTTAATGAAATTGACGCAAGAAGAAAAATTAATCCTTTACGCATAAGATGATGGAATTTTTAAAATTGAAGGCAAGTGGCTAAGGTAAAGGAAATTAACCACGGAGGTATAGTTGCACGGTGTTACTGTGTGTCTCTGCCTACATTGTTAAGTATTCATTTCTGATTAACCGGAGTTTCAATAATCAAAAACTCGCTCGCCATATGGCAATCGATATCAATTTTATCGGTATTCCATATCCCCAAAGCATCTCTTTCCGGAACGATGTTTCCATTAATGGAAACTGCTCCTTTGATAACAAAGAAGAAAATGCATTTATTGACAGGATTAAATAAATATGATAC
>JBJMLW010000017.1:0-5749 GCA_045805105.1 Flavisolibacter sp.
GGGTCCAGTATTTCAGATGAAATCATGCAGTTCATTGCTCCCTTGCTTCTGATATGTGTTACGAGTGCCCGGGTATCAACTCCCTCAATGGCTACAATATTCTGCTTCTTCAGGTATTCATCCAGCGACATCTGCGCCATTTTCCGCGAAAACATTTCTTCCAGGTTCCTGCCGATCAGGCCTTTGATCTTGATGCTATCACTTTCAACATCAAAATCTGCAACACCGTAATTCCCCACATGTACATTATTCATGATCAGAACCTGTCCGTAATAACTGGGATCCGTAAATACTTCCTGGTATCCGGTCATGCCTGTATTGAAACAGATTTCGCCACCGGTTGTACCAATGGCACCAAAAGCTTTTCCATAACAGGTTGTGCCATCCTCCAGAACCAAAATTGCTGTTTGCTGATCCATAGTTTAAAAATTATGCAAAGAAACTACTTCACTAAATTCATTAACGTTAAACTTACTAACAACCAAGGGAAGGCCACAAAGGCGGCAAGGCACGAAGGAACACAATGCCCAATTCGCAGACCTAAGAGAAAATTGAAAAACGGATCTTACGTTTCTCTTTATCTCTTTCTTCTCCTTTTTCTCTAGTAATGTCTTTCTGCGCCATAGTAGCTATGTCTATCCTAAATTCACGCCATATTTATGAAAGGGATCATTCTGGGCCTGTTCACTGTTCTGCTTGTTGGAGCAGTGTATTTCAGTCTCCAAAGAATTCTTTTCTGCGATGCATCACTTATTCTCTTCCGTATCATCAATTATCATTCATTCCAGATCCAGGAACACCGGTACGGTTCATTCATTACACAGTTCATACCGCTGATTGCTGCACAACTTCATTTGCCGCTCCATATGATTGTTGTGCTTTACTCAATCAGCTTTAACATGTTTTATCTCGGCGTTGCTTTGATTTTGATTTTCCGATACAGGCAAATACGTTTAGCGTTACTCATGGCATTTTACTTTGTCCTTTTCGTAAGCGATACCTATTTCTGGACGAACAATGAAGTGCACCAGGGTATTGCATGGATGTTCCTTTGTTTTGGAACATATAATTATTTAAAAGAGACAAATAAAAGCTGGATGCTCATCATTCCATTTTTTACTATTCTTAGTTTTCTTGCGTTATTTACACACCCACTGGTGGTATTTCCCTGTATTTTTTTATGGATCTTTTTCCTTCACCGCAAAGAACCGATCTCCGGAAAAAAGCTTTCCATTTTACTTTCTCTCATCCTCCTGGTAATATGTTTTCTTAAATACAGGACAAGTACAGATACTTCCGGCTTTTATGACGCGGAAAAACTGAATGTATTCAACGATCTGAAATTTTCAGATTTGATTCACAGCTTTACTTCTCCAATGGCTAAACAGATATTTTATCGTTGCCTGAGTAATTACTGGTTAGTGCCTTTATTGTTTTTCACTGGAATTTATTCTACAATCAGGCAAAAGCAATACGCAGTTGTCATTCTGACATTAGTTTTTTGTGTTGTTTACTTTATGGCTGTTTGTCTCACCTTCCAGGATTTTATTCCATTTTATATGGAAAGCGAATGGATGCCGTTATCCATTATTGCTACAACACCTTTTGTCTGTTATACGTTGCCCCAATGGAAACCACGAACGGGAATTGCAGTGATCACGATCATTTTTCTGATCAGGCTAACATATATTTTTTTCGCATCTGAAAAATTTACAGAACGTAAGGACACTCTTTTTTCTCTTTTGAAAAAGATGGATAGCGAGCATTTGAATAAGGGAATTATATATGCAAACGACAACTACAATAAAATTTTCATCATGAACTGGGGCGTACCAGCCGAATCCATTCTCGCTTCTGCATTCCGGCATGACCATCCGCAAAAAAATTTTGTCTTCCTACCACTTCCGGATACTACTGTAAAAATTCCTTCAGATCCGCACATTTTGATTGTTCCGTTCAGAACGATGCATGATAGTGATTTGAATAAGAGATATTTTGAAATAGATACGAGTGAAGGGTATAGAGTATTGAAGGATTAGGAATTCGGAAACTAAAATTTTAAGAAATTAATTCTTTCCATTTTATGTGAAACAAAAAAGAGGCCCTGAGGCCTCTTCTTCGAATTTATGATAAGCAATCGTTAGCTGGGTTGCTGTTCGGTAGTTTCATCAACTGCTGTTTCAGCAGGTGCTGAAGCCTGGGTTTGCTCTGGAGCTGCACCATCTTCTGTTTTCTTTTTAGAACCACCTGCACGGCGTGTTCTTCTTGTTCCTTCTTTTCTTTCAGATTTGCCCTTTCCGTAGATCTCATTGAAATCAACGAGCTCGATCATTCCAAGTTCCGCATTATCTCCGGGACGTGTACCGAGTTTGATAACCCTTGTATAACCTCCAGGGCGGCCCGCGATTTTTTCACTTACTGTACTGAATAATTCAGTGATGGCTGCCTTATCCTGCAGGTAACTGAAAACTACACGACGCTGGTGTGTGGTATTCTCTTTACTTTTTGTGATCAATGGCTCAACGTATACACGAAGTGCTTTTGCTTTAGCTAAAGTTGTAACGATACGTTTGTGCTCAATCAGCTGGCAAGCCAGGTTGCTTAACAACGCATCCCGGTGTGCTTTTTTACGACCGAGGTTTTTGATTTTGTCTCCGTGACGCATGACTTTTGTTTTAAGGTTACACCGTGTCAGGAATTGTAACCGGTTATGAATAGGTCAAAATTCAAAAATAAAAAGTCAAAAATGTTTCAGACGAAATGGCTGACCGCAGTTAATGACTCTTTTTTTGAATTTTTAATTTTGACTTTTGAATTAATAATCGTCTTTATCAATACCAAGCTTTCCCAGGTCCATTCCGAAATGAAGTCCTCTTTCATTGAGTACCTGCTCGATTTCAGAAAGAGATTTCTGACCGAAGTTTCTGAACTTCATCAGGTCTTCCTGCTCATACTGAACAAGCTCACTGAGTGAATTGATCTTCGCCGCTTTCAGGCAGTTGAATGCACGTACTGAAAGATCCAGATCTTCCAGTGGTGTTTTCAGCACCTTACGCAGCTGGAGTGTTTGTTCATCAACAATATCTTCTTTCTTTTCTTCCTTGTTGTCGAATGTAATGTTCTCGTCTGTAATGATCATCAGGTGCTGGATCAGGATCCTGCTCGCCTGCTTTACTGCTTCTTCAGGATGAATGGTACCATCGGTAGCAACTTCCATCACCAGCTTTTCATAGTCGGTGCGTTGTTCTACGCGGGTATTTTCAATGCTGTATTTTACATTCTTGATCGGCGTATAGATTGCATCAACCGGGATATAACCCAACGGAGCATCTTTAGGCTTGTTCTCTTCGGCAGGAACATAACCACGTCCCCTTCCGATTGTGATTTCAACATCAAGTTTTGCAGAACCATCCAGTGTGCAGATCAGCAAATCAGGATTCATTACCTGGAAAGACTGTGTTCCTTCAGCAAGCATGCCTGCTGTAAATTCAGTTCTGTTCTTGATGGAAAGTGTAATTTTTTCATTTTGAACGTCGTGATCAACAATTTTTTTCAACCTTACCTGTTTCAGGTTCAGGATGATTTCCACTACGTCTTCAGAAACACCCTTGATGGTAGCAAATTCATGTTCCACGCCTTCAATGCGAACACCTATGATGGCAAATCCTTCGAGAGAATTCAGCAATACACGGCGTAAGGCATTTCCAATGGTAACACCATAACCAGGTTCCAATGGACGGAATTCAAACTGCGCTTCGAAATCAGTTACTTTTTGAAGAACGATTTTGTCGGGCTTCTGAAAATTTAAAATGGCCATTTTATATTAAGTATTAACGGTTTTAAAATTCAAGCTTCGAGCTTCGGGTTTTGAGCTTCGAGACGTATAATCCAAACTGAACTGTGTGTCTGGCAGCTCGTGGCTCGAGGCTCATAGCGATTACTTCGAGTACAATTCCACAATCAGCTGCTCCTTGATATTCTCAGGAACGCTTTCCCTCTCAGGATAAGTAATGAAAGTGCCTTTCATATCACCTTCATTCCAGTCAACCCATGTGAATTTTGGATTGCGGCCACGGATATGACTTGTTACTGAGGTATTGTCTTTTGATTTGTCTTTCAGTGCAACACTATCTCCCGGCTTCAGCTGGAAAGAAGGAACATTCACCACCTGCCCATTCACCATTACGTGTTTGTGACTAACAAGCTGGCGTGCTGCAGGACGGCTGGGTGCAATACCCATACGGAATACAGTGTTATCAAGACGCGCTTCCAGTAATTTGATCAGGTTTTCACCAGTAACACCTTTGCGGCGTGATGCTTCCTCAAATGTTTTACGGAATTGTTTTTCCAGAACGCCATAAGTGTACTTGGCTTTCTGTTTTTCACGAAGCTGGAGTGCGTATTCTCCTAATGTTTTACGCTTGCGCTGTGCGCCATGCTGACCGGGAGGGTTGGAATTTTTTCCTAACCATTTACCATTACCAAGAATGGGCTCCCCGAAAATGCGGGATATCTTGGTCTTTGGACCATTGTAACGTGCCATAATTTATTTCATTTCCGCTTTTTTGTACCGGTGCATTCATCAGTAAAAACGGTAAAAATGAATGAAGCACCCTTTTTTAAATGAAACCAGATTGGCTCAATATGTCATTTTAGCTTTGAGCCGTGAGCTCCGAGCTTCGAGACCTATAGTTCAGTTTATACTGTGTGTCTCGCAGCTCGCAGCTAACCGCTCGCAGCTTCTCTAAACTCTTCTCTTTTTCGGTGGCCTGCAACCGTTATGTGGTAACGGCGTAACATCTTTGATCATGGTTACTTCGATGCCGGATTGGGCGAGAGCACGAATGGCTCCTTCCCTTCCCGCACCCGGGCCTTTTACAAATACATCTACTCTTTTTACACCTGCATCAAGCGCTTTCTTTGCGGCATCGGATGATGCCATCTGCGCTGCATATGGAGTATTCTTTTTAGAACCTTTGAATCCCATTTTACCGGCGCTGGACCAGGAAATCACCTGTCCCTGTTTGTTGGTAATGCTGATGATCAGGTTATTAAATGTGGCATTGACATGGGCATCGCCATATGAGTCAACCCGTACAATTCTTTTCTTTGCAGCTGCCTTGGCGCTTTGCTGCTGTTGCGCCTGTTGTGCTTTTGCCATTATAGGTAATCTTCTTTAAAATTCACCACACTGCTGTGGATGCTGAACCAGTCCTCCTCCTGCACCCTGGTATCCGTAACTGATTCAGAAAATAGGTGCAATCGAAGCTGCGAGTTAATAGCTACAAGCTGTGAGACCACTCTCGAAGCTCGCCGCTCAAGACTCGCAGCTTGTTTATTTCTTCGGTGCCTTCTTCTTACCGGCAACCGTTTTACGTTTTCCTTTACGTGTACGACTATTGGTCTTTGTACGTTGACCCCTTACCGGAAGACCTTTTCTGTGACGAAGGCCGCGGTAACATGCAATATCAAGTAAACGCTTGATGCTCATCTGAACTTCTGAACGCAGCTGACCTTCCACCTTGAACTCTTCCGTAATGGTTGTACGGATGTTGTTCAGGTCATCATCATTCCATTCGTTCACTTTCTTGCTACGGTCAATAGCATGTTTGTCAAGAATGTAACGGGCTGTAGAAAGGCCAATTCCGAAAATATAGGTCAGACCTATTTCGCCTCTTTTATTTTTGGGTAAGTCAACGCCGGCAATACGTGCCATATTCAATTCAAAATTTAAAATTCAAAATTTAAA
>JBJMLW010000018.1:0-4722 GCA_045805105.1 Flavisolibacter sp.
GAAAATGAACTTTGCATTTGCAGCATTTTCGTTAACCCGACACAGTTTAATAATGCTGAAGATTTCAAACATTACCCGGTTACCATTGAAAAAGACATTGAATTACTTGTCAGTCATAGTTGCGATATTTTATTCCTGCCAGCTGAATCTGAAATTTATCCTCACGGTTACAAACCCCATCATTATGACCTGGGAAACCTGGAATCCATTCTTGAAGGACGTTACAGACCAGGACATTTCCAGGGCGTCTGCCAGGTGGTTGACCGTTTGCTTTCAATAATAAATCCTGAAAGATTATATATGGGTCAGAAAGATTTTCAACAATGTATGGTGATCAAACGACTCCTGCATTTATTGAAATTGGATAATAAAATTGAATTGAAGATTGTTCCCACTGAAAGAGAAAAGGACGGACTTGCCATGAGCAGCAGAAATCTGAGACTTGATATCCAGGGGAGAAAAATGGCACCTTCTATTTATGCTGAACTGCACAAAATCCAAAATCGTATACAACTCGACCCAATTGATACATTAAAAAGGAATGCAACAGACTCTCTTGAAAGAAAGGGATTCAAGGTAGATTATGTTGAAATCGCGGATGTTAAAGATCTTATGCCGGCTTCAACAAATTCATCAGAAAAAGTTGCATTAGCCGCAGCAAGTCTTGGTCCAATACGATTAATAGATAACCTGCTGTTAAATGGTTCATGATTTCCTGAGCGTCATTAACATATACAATATTGCTTGAGAAAGCTTTAACCTATCTTCGAAGCGAATGCGAAAGCCAGTTACTACAATACTCCAGTACCTTTTCTTTTTTGGTCTTGGAATTCTTTTTGTCTGGCTCACTGTGCGTGATATCAATCGTGCACAGTGGCAGCATATCAAAAATTCAGTTGAACAGGCCAGACACTGGTTAATCATACCTGCATGTATTTTTCTTCTTCTTGCCCATTATTTCAGGGCAATCCGATGGAAGATTCTTATGGAGCCTCTTGGGTATAAACCCAGCACCTTTAACACATTTGCTGCAGTGATGATCGGTTACCTGGTGAATGCAGGTGTTCCGCGTTTGGGTGAAGTAGTTAAGTGCACCCTTCTTTCACGATATGAAAAAGTGCGGGCAGACAGACTTGTTGGAACAATTGTAATGGAACGCGCAGTTGACGTTGTATGCCTGCTGATTGTTTTTGTGTCTGCACTAATACTTGAGGGTGGTATTATCGGTGAGCATGTATCATCAGCATTTTCAACTTTTTTCAAGGATAATTCTGGTCATACTTCTATCAGGAAAATTGTAATTGTAATTTCAGCGTTGCTGGTTGTTGTTTTGATCCTTTATTTTCTTTTGAAAAGATTTGGACATGTAGACGCTGTTGCAAAGATCAGGACTGTATTGAAAGGCATTCTTCATGGTTTGAACAGTATCAGGCTCGTTCAGCATAAAGGTTGGTTTGTTTTCCAGACAATCAGTATGTGGGCTATGTACCTCGCAGCAACCACAACCGGAATATATGCTTTGAGGGAAACCGCGCATCTTGGATTGGGTGGTGGCCTAACAACGCTTGCTGTTGGCAGTATTGGAATGATACTCACCCCCGGTGGTATAGGTGCCTATCCCCTGCTTGTTGCAAAGCTGATGGGATGGTATGGACTGGATGAAAAAACAATTGGAACTGCCCTTGGATGGTTGTTGTGGTCCGTTCAGACATTAATCATTCTATTGGGTGGCGTTGTTTTTTTTATATTATTTTCCTATCATAATAAAAAGCGGAAACTTGAGGCCAGCGAAGAGTTTACAGAACAAAATATCAACACTGTCTGAATTGCAGCGGAAAATAGCCCAATGGCGCTTACTGGGAAAATCCATTGTTTTTACTAATGGTTGTTTCGATATTCTTCATGCAGGACATATTGCATCATTTATGGAAGCATCCTCAAACGGCGATATTCTGATTGTAGCAATTAATGCTGATTCATCTGTTCAACAGTTAAAAGGAAAAAACAGACCGTTGAATGATCAGAATTCGAGGGCAATAGTGATAGCATCACTTGCAATGGTGGATGCTGTTATTATTTTTTCTGAACCCACACCACTTGAATTAATTATAGCCCTCAAACCTGATGTACTTGTAAAAGGCGGAGATTATAAACCCGAACAGATTGCAGGTGCAAAGGAGGTGATCGCTTCCGGCGGAAAAGTAGTTATCAATCCTATCCTGGAGGGATTTTCAACTTCTTCAATTATTAATAAAATTCAAAATTCATAGGGTAAACAGAAGGCAACGCAGATGTTGCCTATATTAGCAGGCAACGAATCAGTCGAATGGCAAACCAGAAAAGAAGAATTATTCCGCGTGATATCAGCTGGCTTTCTTTCAATGCACGGGTATTGCAGGAAGCAGGTGATAAAACTGTGCCCCTTCGTGAGCGGATACGTTTTCTGGGAATTTTTTCAAATAATCTTGATGAGTTTTTCAGGGTTCGTGTGGCTACGTTGAAACGTATGATCCAGTTTGGCAATAAAGCCAAAATGCACATGGAGCACAACCCGGAAAAAATCCTCGAGGAGATCCAGATGACTGTTTTGAATCAGCAGAATGAATTTAACAGGATCTGGGATAATATTCTTTCAGAAATGAAAGATCATAAAGTGTTTCTTAAAACCGAAAAAGATCTTGATGCGGTACAGCAGGAATTTGTTCAGCGTTTTTATGATGAAGAAGTAAGTCCGAATGTAATACCACTCATGATTGAAGGTATTAATGATTTTCCTTACCTGCGTGATAAATCAATTTACCTCGGTGTTGTGATGTCGAAAAGAGAAACGGCGCTGAAAAGACTATATAGTATCATTGAGGTTCCCACACGTGTACAGAGCAGGTTTGTGCTGCTTCCATCACCAGATGACGAACACCATATTATTTTACTGGAAGATGTTATACGATTCAGTCTTCCTGAAATCTTTAATTATTTCGGGTATGATCAATACCATTCCAGTGTTTTTAAAGTTACCCGCGACGCAGAAATTGACCTGGATAACGATGTGTCTACAACCCTGATACAGAAAATTGAAAAGGGATTGAAAAACAGGCGTAAGGGCAAACCTGTCAGGTTTATTTATGATAAAGAGATGGATCCGGGTCTGCTTGAATTTTTGATCCGGAAATTTAATCTTACAAAACGTGACAACATCATTCCTGGCAGCAGGATTCACAATTTCAGAGAGTTCATGGATTTTCCCAAACAGGTATTTAATGGTGAGAGCAAAAGACGCAAACCCATCGATCATCCAGCATTAAATGATTATCGTGTTACAGATGTTGTTTTGCAGCGCGATGTGATGCTTCACTTTCCCTATCATTCTTTTAATGCTGTTATCGATCTGCTTCGTGAAGCAGCTATTGATCCGGATGTAACTTCCATCAAGGTCACATGCTATCGTGTTGCAAGGCAGTCTAAGGTAATCAACGCGCTGATTAATGCTGTTCGTAATGGAAAACAGGTAACTGTAATGCTGGAGCTTCGTGCAAGGTTTGATGAAGAAGCCAACCTCGAATGGAAGGAAAGACTTGAAGAAGAAGGTGTGAAAGTTCTGATTGGAATTCCAGGCATGAAGGTGCATGCAAAAATTTGTGTTATCAGGAAACGTGTACTTGATAGAATTGTACAATATGGTTTTGTAAGTACGGGAAATCTTAATGAAGATACGGCCCGTGTTTATGCGGATCACTGCCTGCTCACTTCAAACCGGAACATTATGGCAGATGTAAACCGGATTTTCAATTACATTGAACATTATAAAACCGGGATTCATTTTATCAAAGCCTGTACAACACTGATTCCGAGTCCACACTTTGCAAGAAGAGAGATTGTAAAGATGATTCATACAGAAGTTAAAAATGCCATCCGCGGGATTCCTGCAAAGATTACAGCGAAAATGAATTCGTTTTCTGACGAGGAAATCATAAATGAACTTTACAATGCTGCCAAGGCTGGTGTTGAAATCAATCTTATTATCAGGGGTATTTTCTGCATGATCACAGAAAGTACTCAGTTCGACAGACCGGTAAAGGCATTAAGCATTGTAGATGAATACCTGGAACATGCACGTGTATGGATTTTCGAAAATGGTGGTAAGGAAAAATATTTCATATCCTCTGCCGACTGGATGATCCGTAACCTCGATCACCGGGTGGAAGTAACCTGCCCTATTTTTGACGTAAGAATTCAGCAGGAGCTGAAAGATATTATCAACATTCAATTGCATGATAATGTAAAAGCACGATGGCTGAATAATGAACTCAATAATGAATATATCCAGGCAAACGGTGTCCAGATCCGTTCACAGGTTGAGACTTATAATTATTTACATGGTAAAATAAATACACCAATTGAAGTTAGCAGCCATTGATATTGGCAGTAATGCCGCACGTCTTCTTATCAGTGAAGCACAACCTGGCGCCCAGGGACGTCCTGAATTTATTAAACTCAGCCTCGTACGCGTTCCATTACGGCTTGGCTTTGATGTATTTGAAAAAGGTGAAATATCAGCTGAAAAGACTGACATGCTGATCAAAACCATCCTGTCTTATAAACTCCTTCTTGATGTTTACCAGGTTCGGCATCTTAAAACTGCTGCAACGTCTGCAATGCGCGATGCCAGTAATTCCAAAGAAATTCTAGACAAGGTAAAAAAAGAAACAGGTATTGAACTCACTC
>JBJMLW010000019.1:0-8518 GCA_045805105.1 Flavisolibacter sp.
ACTGGCATTGGCAATCAGTTTTGCCTGGTCACGGGTGCATGTTTTTGAGGAAATGAGTTTTTCTTCTATTGCAGAATTATCAATTAGCGGAACACGTACAAGCTGGCAACGTGAAAGAATGGTAGAAAGAATTTCATTTTCACTTTCAGCAACTAGAATGAAAAGTGTATCAGGCGGTGGCTCCTCAATTAATTTCAGTAATTTATTTCCTTCCTTCCCAAGATATTCAGGCATCCACATCACTAGTATCTTATAGCCACTCTCAAAACTTTTCAGGCTTAATTTCCTGATTATGTCATTGCATTCATGAGCAGAAATATTTCCCTGCTTGTTTTCTGCACCTATGAACTGAAGCCAGTCGTAAACATTCCCATATGACTGGGTTTTAATAAAGTCGCGCCATTCCGTGATATAATCTGTACTAACTGTTTGCGTTCCTGCTTTTTTAGTAATAACAGGATAGGAATAATGAATATCCGGATGGACAAACTGTTCGCATTTTGAAAATGAAGGTTGTTTCTGCATCCATGCATCAGCCTCTTCTGTGGTTGTTGGAAGTTTTATTTCAACCTGCTCACCAAAAAGGCCGGATTCATTGTTGCGGGGTAGCAATGAAACATATTCTGCAAAAGCCATGGCAAGAGATAAGGAACCTGTTCCTTCCTTTCCAAGAAAAATCAGGGCATGACTAAGCCTGTTATTTGCAACCATCTCCAGAAGTTGCTGCTTTACATCATGCTGGCCTAAAATATCGCGGAACATCATAGTTTAAACAAAGCTGTCCGCACAGGGCGGACAGCAAATGATAAGGTAATCTGATTAGTTGAGGTATTTGAGAACTTCTTCGCTCATGGGTTTTACTTTATTATGGAAGACGGCAACAAGTTTTCCATTTTCATCGATAAGGAATTTTGTAAAATTCCATTTAATCGGATCTTCAACCCCGAGTTTCTGAGCTTCATTAACAAGGTATTTGAAAACCGGATCAATATCATCTCCCTTCACAGATACTTTCGATGCCATTGGGAAAGTAACACCATAATTCTTTGTGCAGAATTCACGGATCTCAGTGTTGCTTCCTGGCTCCTGTCCGCCAAAGTTATTCGCTGGAAATCCAACAATCACGAGTTTGTCCTTGTACTTTTCATACAAAGCTTCAAGTTCAGCATACTGCGGAGTGTTTCCACACTTGGATGCCGTATTAACAATCATGATCTTCTTTCCCTTGTATTGCGAGAAATCAATTGAACCTCCTGAAAGACCATCTACTTTGAAATCATAAATGGAAGTAGCGGCCATAAAACCTGAAATCAAAAGGGCTATCAAAGCTATTTTCATAATAATAAGTTTATAAGGTAATGAGAACGTAAAGGTAAGTACGTGGGATGCTTTTGTGTGCAGATTAAGAAAATTATTGCTTTTCAAAAGCCCCAAGGTCGGGCTGGCCTACAGGACGGGTATGCCCGTCGAGGTCTGTATTAACCGTTGTGGGAACCCCGGCATTTTTTGCGGGTGAACTTTCAGTCAATCCATATCTGCGGTAAAAATTTGTATTTGTACTGTCGAAAAGGGGATATTGATTATTTATAGCACCTGTAATGGATGCTGCAGGATTGGTTTGAACGCGCCATAAAACGTGATCAAACAGTACTGATCCGGAGGTACCCTGACGCTGAACCACAACTTCATCAGGCACAAGCCCATTATTGTCCCCCCAGAAAATGCAATTACGGAATAATGCATTAAGGGATGTTGTAGCGCCATTGAGGTAATCTGTAACAATCATCACAGGATCGCGATGCTGGATATAATTATTTGAATTGGCTACTCCTGTACAATGGGTAAATTTATAATCTCCTCCTTTGACGAGTAATATATCCTTCCCGCAATTACTGATGAGAACATTGTTTGCAGATATGCTCGTATGGATACCAATCAGGCCGGCGTCATATGCATTGTCAATTACAACCTGGTTTAATGTAAGCTTTGTCCCCGGAGACGGTTCTGTAACAACAATACCCTGGTAGGCATTTCTTACAAAAGCATAAGACATGACGTTGTTCCTGCTTGGTTCTGTAAACAACAAACCGGGGTATGATGCAGGATAGTCCTTATAAGGTATATCCAGACGATCGCCTGCAAAAACAATTCTCGAGCTATCTTCTTTTTGTCCGTTCACCTGCAGTGTTCCGTGAACAATAAAAGGTGCATCGGCATGAATATAAATTTTACATCCCTGGTTTATTGTCAGCAACGCATTTGTATCAACCGTCAGGTGGCCCAGAATTACATATGGGAGGTCATTGTTCCAGGTTTCAGTGGAACCGACTGTATGATTTTTCAGGAAGTGTGCATTTCTTCCATAAGCATCCAGCTGTACCCATTTATGATTACCGTTGTAATCGATCTCAATACTGTCGCGAACAATAAAAGGAAGTTGTAAAGATGAAGGATCGATTGATACCGTAGTAAAAATATAGATGCTGTCATTTGCATACACGTCTATATTTTTTACTTCAGGGCCTGCAACACCGTCAACATTGATTTTGAAAGGTGATGATGCTCCGCCGGCAAGCTTAACAGAACTGATATGAATTCCTTTGTCGTGATTATTGATTATCGTAAATGCCTGCGAAACGGATCCTGTACTTGTAAAAACAGTATCAAAATGAATTGAGTCAGCAGAAGAACGGAGAAAAGATGATGAACTTTCTGTAAATGATTCTTTCCTGCACGAAAAAAATAAAATAATAAGCACTGGCAGTAAAAGATTTCTCACAGGTTTCATGGACTAAAAATACATCCGAGCGGTGAGATTTCGTTAATCGTGATTCGTGAATCGTGAATTGAAAACTTTAGGATGTCAACCCAGTAAATGACAGCATTGACGATTGACATTTACGTTTCACGTTTCACGTTTGACGTTTTATGCCCCTGCCGCATAACAAAGTGTAGCAATACTCACGCGGATACCGGGAATCCTGAGAAGCTCTGATCCGCATGATTCCAGTGTGGCTCCTGTAGTGATAACATCATCAACAAGTAAAACATGTTTATTGACAAGCGGGATTGCCTCCTGCAAACAAAATTTTCCTTCCATGTTTTTCCATCTTTCCAGCCGGCCCTTTTTGGTTTGTGTTTCTGTGAAGGAAGATCTTTTGATGACATTTTTCATTACGGGTATGCCCAGTACCGATGAAATTCCTTCGCAAAGGACTGCGGCCTGGTTAAATCCTCTTCTTCTTTCGCGACTTTCAAAAAGTGGTAATGGTATTAAAGCATCCAGGTAAAGAAACCTGTTTGAACCAGAGAGTGAAAAACCCATCAGTTGACCAAGATAAAAACCAAGCTGCCTGTTACCATGATATTTGAACTGATGCATCAGCCTTTGAATGATTGAAGTTTTAGTAAAATAAAATTGTGCAGAAGCATGGGTCACCGGCAGACGCCCCCAGAATATTTTTTCAACCGGGTTCGCAGGATACAAATGAAAGTCGGTATAGGGAAGCATGTCAATGCACTTCAGGCAAAGGAAACTTTCCGCAGAACGCAGATCACTGCCACATCCCTCGCAGATATGAGGAAAAATAAAATGAATTACAGCATTACCAATTTTCTGAAAAGGAAACTTCATGCAGCGAATGTAAAACAGGGTGTTAAAGAACCCTTGCTGAAAAAACGTGTACTCAGAGAGATTTCAACCGACTTTTTCAGAATAAATTTTTGTATAGTTCCTCCACCCTCGACATCATAACTACTTCTATGTTGAATTTTTGTTTGTTGAGGCCTTTCTGATTATATTTTGAAACTATTATTTTTTCGAATCCAAGTTTTTCTGCTTCTGCAATCCTTTGTTCAATACGATTCACTGCACGTATTTCACCACTGAGTCCAACTTCACCTGCAAAACAGATCTGATGCGGAACAGGTATATCTTCAAAGGAAGAAAGCAACGCTACCAGAACAGCGAGATCAATAGAGGGATCTTCAACTTTAAATCCACCTGCAATATTGAGGAATACATCTTTTACACCAAAATGAAAGCCTCCACGTTTTTCAAGAACGGCAAGAAGTAACTGCAGCCTTCTCAGGTCGAAACCCGTAACAGTTCTCTGAGGTGTTCCATAAACTGACTGCGTCACCAGCGCCTGTACTTCAATCAGGAGAGGGCGTTGTCCCTCTATTGTTGCTGCAATTGCAATTCCACCAAGCTGTTCTTCTTTTTGTGTGATCAGGATTTCACTTGGATTGATAACCGGTGTCATTCCATTTTCATTCATCTGGTATATTCCAAGTTCAGATGTACTTCCAAATCTGTTTTTAAGTGTACGCAGAATGCGGTATGCATAATGACGGTCGCCTTCAAACTGCAATACAGTATCAACCATATGCTCTAATAATTTCGGTCCTGCAATAGTTCCATCTTTTGTAATATGTCCAATCAGAAATACAGGTGTATTTGTTTCCTTTGCAAATTGCTGGAATTCGGCTGCGCATTCCCTGATCTGGGACACACTGCCCGGAGAAGATTCAATATAAGGAGATTCTAGTGTCTGAATTGAATCAACAATGATTATACCTGGCCGTAATTTTTTTATTTCCGCAAAAATTGATTGTGTTGAAGTTTCTGTAAGAAGATAAAAATTTTTGCTGCTCATGTTCAACCTGTCTGCGCGCATTTTTATCTGCTGATCACTTTCTTCTCCACTGATATATAATGTAACAACAGAAGACATCTGCAGACCCATCTGCAGAAACAATGTTGACTTACCGATGCCTGGTTCACCTGCAACAAGAACGATACTGCCTGGAACAATTCCTCCGCCAAGTACTCTGTTCAACTCAGCATCTTTAGTTATCATCCTTGGTATCTGCTGAATTGAAATCGTATCGAGTGACTGACTTTTTTTTGAAGATGTTTCTCCATTATAAGATTGCCAGTCGTTTGAAGATGTTTTTTTTGTTTCTTTTTGAATGATTTCTTCAACAAATGTGTTCCATTGCTGGCAGGATGGACATTTGCCTAACCACTTTGTACTTTCATAACCACAATTCTGACAGAAATAAGCGGTTTTTACTTTTGGCATCAGTAAAATTAAATTGAAATAGAAACAAAAATGTGTGAGATCAAACAGAAAAAGGAGAGGAAAAAAACTGCAGTAAAAAGGGCTGATCTTGCGATCAACCCTCTTACTTACTAACCCATTAAATTCTGACACTAAATTACAAATCTGCCCCACATTACAAAATTATTTTTTCGCCTTGTGCATAACTTTTGCTGAATTTTATACAAGATAACTTGCCAAAAAAGCTTTCCTAACTTATTGTAAATCAATGCTAAAATGACATAAAAAAAGTTAGGACATTATTTTTTTTCGCTGCTAAACTGACAGCGATGATTATTAAAATCAGTATTGCCTGACAAAAAGTGATTTTAGCGATTACTAAACAGTTTTGGATATAGTTTTGATTATCTATAACATAAATCATCAATAGAATGACATCGTCAATTTTCCTGGTTTCTCTCATCTTTATAGGTATCAGCGTTGTAGTGTCCCTGATCCTGAAAAGCAAGTTTGCGGCGTATGGCAAAATACCACTGGCAGCCCGGTTAACGGGCCGGGAAATCGCTGAAAAAATGCTTCGCGAAAGCGGAATTTATGATGTTAAGGTTGTTTCCGTAGATGGATTTCTTTCGGATCACTATAATCCGCTTACCAAAACAATTAACCTCAGCCCCGAAGTATATAATAATTATAGTGTGTCGGCGGCAGCTGTTGCCGCTCATGAAACCGGCCATGCCGTTCAGCATGCCGATTCCTATACCTGGTTAAACCTGAGGAGCAAGCTTGTGCCGGCTGTACAATTTACCTCATCTATGGTTAACTGGATCCTCCTTATTGGTCTGTTTATGGCCCGGTCGGGTAATCCAACACTTTTACTTATAGGTATTGCCTTTTTTGCCCTCACTGTTATCTTTTCAGTAGTTACTCTCCCTGTTGAATTTGATGCCAGCCGAAGAGCACTTGCATGGCTTGAGCACTCCAATGTGACAAACGCACAGGAATTTCCAAAGGCTAAAAATGCCCTGACATGGGCGGCTATGACTTATGTTGTAGCAGCGATGGCTGCAGTAGTAACCCTTGTTCAGTATATATTGGTATATATGGGATCCAGACGCAATTAACTGATACTGATCCATATTTTTTCAACCCATGCAGCAATTGTATGGGTTTTTTGTCTTTTTTTTGGGTCGGTCGGATTATATTTATTTAACATCAAATAGGCATATGAGAAAATTTCAACGTATCATGCTCTTGGTATTGTTGTGCCCGTTTCAGTTACTCTGGGCGCAGCAACAGGTAACAGGTAAGGTTACCGATAAAGGTGGTCTTCCTGTTTTCGGTGCTACTGTCACTGTAAAAAATTCAGATTTATTTACTGTTACTGATGAAAATGGAAACTTTTCACTTTCAGCTCCATTAAAATCAACCCTGGTCATCAGCCATGTAAGCTTTGGAACCTCTGAGGTTAGTGTTACATCGGCAAACATGAATATTCGGCTGGAGGAAAGCAACAGTTCTCTTTCAGAGGTTGTTGTAGTGGGTTATGGTACCAAAATCAAAAGGGATGTTACCAGCTCCATATCGAAGATCAGCAACAGGGATTTTCAGAATCTTCCTCTTCCTTCATATGAGCAGGCCCTCCAGGGAAGGGCTGCGGGTGTTTATATCAATGCGGGAAGTGGTAAGCTTGGACAGGCATTGAATGTTCGCGTAAGGGGTATTTCTTCCATTTCCGCTAATCAGCAACCTTTTATAGTGATCGATGGAGTTCCTGTAGTTACCCAGGCGCTCGGAAGCTATACTGAGCCTGATAATCCCCTCGCAACAATCAATCCTGATGATATCGAATCAATTGAAGTGCTGAAAGATGCTGCTTCATCAGCTATTTATGGAGCACGCGCTTCAAATGGTGTCATCCTCATTACAACCAAATCGGGCAGGGCCGGTAAAACAAGGGTGAACTTCGGATACTACACAGGGTGGAGCAAACCAACAAAGAAACAGCAATTTCTAAATGCTGCGCAATACAAGGAATTGTTTACTGCAGCTGCAGAAAATGAAGGATATATACCTGCCGATGAATTTGAAGCAGAATCAGGCACGCAGGACTGGAACAGCACTAACGACACCAAATGGAGCGATGAAGCTTTTCAGGATGGTAGAGTGAATCAATATAGTCTTTCACTGAGTGGGGGTGACAGCCGTACGAAATTTCTTCTGAGTGGCTCATGGAATGATCAGAAGGGAATCATTATAACAAACCGTCTCAATCGTGGTACGCTTCGTCTCAATCTTGACCATTCTATCAATAACATATTCAAAATCGGAACGAACCTTTCTTTGATGCGCAGTGATAACTGGCGTGTTCCAAGTGATAATAACTTTACCAACCCTGTTCAGCTGAATGCACTTCCACCTTTGCATGCGCTGTATGATGCAGATGGAAATTATAATCCGAATACACTTTATTATAATGTGCTGATTGAAAAAGGAAATTCAAAAAACCTGGCCACAACATACCGTTCTATCAGCAGTGTATATGGAGAAGTGAATTTTTCCCCCAATCTGATGTTCCGCAGCCAGGCCGGTGTTGACTGGACCAACCTGCAGGAAGAAAATTATGAAGGGCGTAATACACTTGATGGTGCTCCTGGAGGATTGTCTTTCCAGAACCAGGTGACTTCAACAATTTTTACTGCAACCAATACACTGAGCTATCATAAAAACTTTAATGACCGCAACAACTTTGATGCAGTTGGAGGTATGGAGTATCAGCACGGAGATCTGACTGGAGCCCAGGTACAGGGAAGAGCATTTCCAAATAACAGGTTTACAAAAATTGCCAGTGCCGCCATCATTGAATCAGGTTCTTCTACCGAAACAGAATTCTCCTTTGTATCTTATTTTGCCAGGGGAAACTATAAATTCAAAAACAGGTATCTTCTTGGTGGAAGTTTAAGAGCTGACGGATCTTCGAGGTTTGGTAAGGATAACAGGTACGGTTTCTTTCCTGCTGCATCAGCCGGGTGGATTATTTCAGAAGAAGATTTCATGAAAGGTTCAAATGCTGTCAGTTTCCTGAAACTTCGTGGTAGCTATGGAAAGACCGGAAATGCGGAGATTGGAAATTTCAGTTCACTGACTCTTTATAGTGCATCAGCATATGCAGATGTTGCCGGTCTTGTAGCATCACAGATTGGTGTTCCTGATCTTAGCTGGGAAAGGACAGACCAGCTGGACCTTGGACTTGATTTCGGGTTTATGGATAACCGCATCAGCGGAGAGATTGATTATTTCAAAAAGAATACAAAAGACCTCTTGTTGAATGTTCCGCTTCCTGCAACAAATGGCTTTACAACCATTACAAAAAATATCGGGAGCATGGAAAATGAGGGATGGGATTTTGTACTCAATGCAAATATCCTTACCGGAACATTCAAGTGGACCTTCTC
>JBJMLW010000020.1:0-7316 GCA_045805105.1 Flavisolibacter sp.
GCGAGTTCGTAAACAGACGCTCCGATCTAAGATCAGTTCCCCATCGAACTCGCTTGAATTTTTGGCTACCTTTTTTTTCAAGAAAAAAAGTGGAAAGGAAAATTATGACCTTAAAAAATATGTACTAAAAAGAAAAATAAAACCCCCGTGGTAACAAAACGTAAGTTCCGTACATTCTGCGAAGTCACTTCCAATACGTTTCAATAGATAAAAACTTATAAGTTTCTCAATGAACTAATCTAATCTCTGTGATCAACTAATCAACAACTGGTACCGTTGCTTACATTTGCCCATGCAAGGAAAAGACGACCTGCAGGTGCGCTGGTGGCACCTTGAAGAAAAACTGATGGAACGGTTTGGAAAAAAACCTGATGTGGAATCTGTACTTTTTATGATCGGCATCCAGGAACTCGGCGATATCAGGAAAAAATTTACAAAGGAACAGAAGCAGGACCTGATGCACATCGCTGTTTGCACGGTATTATCGCCAAGTGGGTACTTTGAATTGTCGCATGTTGATGAAGATGGATGGCCCCATTTCCGGCAGTTAAAATCCATGCCCGAAATGCACGCCATTGAGCAGGAAAATTTTTTAAAAGATCATATTCTGCTGTATTTTCAGAACGAGGGATTGTAGGGAATCGGCGCGTTACGAGCTACGAGCTGCGCGCGGATCAGTTGATACGTTGATTAGTTGATATGTCTATGCCAGTTTTCAGTAGGTTCAATGTATCAGGTATCAACAAAAAAAACTGCTCAATAATATTCACCATGAATTGTTATAAAATTTTCCGTTTTAATTTACTTTTCATCATCTCCCTTCTTTCCATTTCCACCTTTGCGCAGCAGAACATCAAACTGAAAAAGAAAGACAGGAAAAGAGATATTGAACTTGTTACCACTGATGGAGTCATTCGTCTTCGTTTGTACGATTCAACACCACTTCACCGGGATAATTTTCTGAAGCTGGTGAAATCTCATTATTACGACAGTGTATTATTTCACCGGGTGATCCACAATTTTATGATCCAGTCGGGCGACCCTCAGAGTAAAAGAGCGATTCCCGGACAAGCACTTGGCAATGGCGGACCTTCGTATACGGTACCTGCCGAATTTCGTACTACATTATTTCACAGGAAGGGCGTTCTGGCTGCAGCCCGTGAAGGCGACAATATAAATCCGCAGAAGGCAAGTAGTGCGAGCCAGTTTTATATTGTACAGGGCAGGAAGTTTACTGACCGGGAAATGGATTCAATTGAAATTGTGAGGCTGAAAGGTTATCATATTCCTGAAGCGCATCGTGAAGTATATCGTACTATTGGCGGCACTCCTCAACTCGATCAGAATTATACAGTGTTCGGTGAAGTTATAAGCGGCCTGGATGTTGTAGACAGGATTGCAGGCGCAGCAACAAGCAAGGGAACGGACCGTGACCGGCCATTGGATGATATAAGAATTTTGAAAGCGAGATTAGTGAAAAGATAAGCTGCAAGCAGCAAGCTGCGAGCGGTGAGCTGCGAGCTACGAGCCCTTACAGAAACATGAATCAAGTAATGAACCGTAGCAGTAATCAGCATGCGGTAACAAAACATATTCTTATCTCAATCTGTGAAATCAGTGCAATCTGTATACTAATCTGTGATTAATATTGCATTTCAAATTTTGAATTATGAATTTTCCTGATCAGCTACGTTATACAAAAGACCATGAATGGATCCGGCTGGAAGGCGACCAGGCCGTGATTGGAATAACAGATTTTGCTCAGCATGAACTGGGCGACATTGTATATGTTGAAATTGAAACTGTGGGGCAACAGCTGAAATCAGGTGATGTATTTGGAACGGTAGAAGCAGTAAAAACTGTATCAGACCTTTTTCTTCCTGTAAATGGAACCATTACAGAAATAAATCCCAGGATCAATACCAATCCTGAATTAGTAAATAATGATCCTTATGGTGACGGATGGATGGTGAAAATGAAATTGGGAAATAAGGATGATTTATCCTCTCTCATGGATGCAGCTGCTTACCGGAACCTGGTAGGATAGATCCGCATTTTTTTAATTTACGTAAATACGGTACAGAAGCTGCCGTGGGCATAATAACATTTGGGTACCAAGGCCACATACGACGAAAATGAACTCGTTGCATCACTCCGTAAAAGAGACAACCAGGCATTTGAATATCTCTATGATCATTATTCCGGAGCGCTTCATACTGTGATCCGCCAGATTGTTGGTGAGATGGAGTTATCCAATGATGTTTTGCAGGAAACTTTTTTGAACATATGGAACCGTATCGAAAATTATGATGAAACAAAGGGAAGGCTGTTTACATGGATGCTGAATATTGCAAGAAATGCCGCTATTGATAAAACCAGATCAAAAGGATTTCGTCAAAGCCAGTTACAGATTCCTCTTGACGGGGATTTTATTCAGCCAAGTATTCGTTCCGGTATCGATGATATTGGTCTGAAGAAAATTATCCTGAAATTAAAGGATGAACAGAGGCTGCTCATCGATCTTTCTTTTTTCCAGGGATATACGCATGAACAAATAGCAACCGCCCTGCACATTCCACTTGGAACCGTGAAAACGAGAATCAGAAGTGCATTAACACAATTAAGAGCATTACTTACATAGTGAATGTAAAAGAATACATATCATCCGGGATAGTTGAAAGCTATGTTCTTGGACTCGTTTCTGATACCGAGCGTCAGGAATTTGAAAAGTTGTGTACGCAATATCAGGAGATTGTACTGGCAAGGAAAGCATTTGAGAAATCATTGGAGGAAAAACTTCTTAAAGACGCTACCGTGCCGCCCCCACATGTTAAGGAACTGGTGACAGAAAGATTAAAAAATTTTACTGCCGGAATGAAAGTGTCCGGTGAACCGTTTACTGTAGTACGCAACCTGAATTATCTGAAATGGATTGCAGCAGCATCCATTATTCTGCTGGTTGTTTCAGCCATATGGGCCATTGGTATTTATAACAGGAACAGGGATCTTGTTGCTACCAATAATGATCTTCAGAACCAGTTACAGCAATCAAACATTCATTTGAATGAGATCAGGCAGCAAATGAATGTACTGCAGGAACCAGGAATGAAAATGGCGGCACTAAAGGGTACTGCTCATGCACCAGGAGCAATGGCTACGGTTTACTGGGATACTGCAAAAACAAAAAATGTTTACCTGCTGATAAATAATATGCCGATGCCTTCTTCTGACAAACAATACCAGCTGTGGGCATTACTGAATGGGAAACCAGTGAACCTGGGAATTTTTGATATGAATACCAGGCAGCAAAGACTCCTGGTGAAAATGCAGAATGTTCAGAAGGCTGAAGCTTTTGCTATTACCCTCGAACGGAAAGGTGGCAGTGATAAGCCAACAATGGATTCCATGTATGTAATGGGTTCCCTGTAATTGAATTGCACTTCTTGATTGCAGTTTGTATTTTTCCGCGATGTTGAATCTAAGAATTTTCAGTTACAGGTGGCTGGCTTACGGCTGGCTCGTTTTTATCTCGATTCTTTTTATTTTGCCAGGCTCAGCAATACCTCATTCAAGCTGGTTTACACTTGTTTATCTTGATAAATGGGTACATATATTCTTATTCGCTGTTCTGGTTTTTCTATGGAGATCTGCATTACTTTTTCCGAGGCACGCCATTACGCTTGTTGCACTCAGTCTTTCTTATGGAATACTGGTTGAATTTGTTCAGGAATACTGGGTGCCGAACCGGTCTTTTGATGTATATGATATGGCAGCAGACCTGGCAGGTAGTATTCTTGGAATTTTAATCTGGGGATGGGGTAAAAAAAATAAACCCCTGTAGAAACAGGGGTCGCAACCAAAACTAACTGCTTATGAGAAAATTGACTGCTTATGTGAGAAGAACTATATGTATAAACGCAAATATGTTGCCAATTGTTATACCTGAATTGTTAAGGGTTTCAAAAACAAATCAAAGAGCAACTGACATTTTCATTAATCGAAAATTTTATGCCAAACCTTTTTGATAATCAATTCTCCCATCAATTTTAATGAACTTCTAATAACATTGATTTGAAATAACTTTTACCTGACAAAATACTACGGAATAATACTTAAGTAAATCATCCTCGTAATAGTAATTTTTCATCTCGGGAAAATTAATCCTCAGAGGTTTCTACACAAATCAATTTTGCCTGGCAAGTTTTTCAGAGTTCTCAGCAAACTGCAGGGCTTCAATCAATTCATCAATATCTCCATCAAGAACTGCCTGGAGATTATACAAAGTGAGACCAATCCGGTGATCGGTTACACGTCCCTGTGGGAAGTTGTAAGTACGAATCTTTGCACTACGGTCTCCGGTACTTACCAGACTTTTTCTATGTCGTGAAATTTCTTCTTCCTGTTTTCTTACCTGTTCTTCATACAATCGTGTTCGAAGCATGTTCATGGCTTTTTCCCGGTTTCCTAACTGGCTGCGTTCTGTCTGGCAGATGACAACCGTTCCGGTTGGAATGTGGGTGAGCATTACTTTCGTTTCCACCTTATTTACATTCTGGCCTCCTGCACCACCTGATCGTGCAGTTTCCATTTTTACATCACTTTCGCGTAATTCAAAATCCACCTCTTCAGCTTCCGGCATCACAGCAACAGTTGCTGCACTGGTATGAACTCTCCCGCTCGCTTCTGTATCAGGTACCCGCTGAACACGATGTACGCCACTTTCAAATTTCATTGTTCCATAAACGTCTTCTCCGGTTACCTCCAGCTGCACTTCTTTATAACCACCAACGGTTCCTTCATTTTCACTGAGTATTGCTGTTTTCCACCCCTTCTTCTCACAGTATTTTATATACATTCTTAAAAGGTCGCCGGCAAATAAACTTGCCTCATCACCACCGGTTCCGGCCCTGATCTCTATAATGGCATTTTTTTCATCCTGTGGATCTTTCGGTATCAGCATCTGCCTGATGCTGCTTTCCATTTTTTCCTTTTTTTCTTCCACATCAGGCAGTTCAGTCTTAGCGAGTTCACGCATTTCTTCGTCTGAACCATTCAGTGCCTCACGATAAAAATCAATATCGTCCAGCACTTTTTTATATTCATGAAAAGCCCTGACAATTTTTTCCAGGCTACGGTATTCCTTCGATAGCGCACCAAATTTTTTATTGTCGCCAATAATATCCGGGTTTGTAAGTGAAACACCGAGGTCTTCAAATTTTGCCTGTATTGCTTCCAGTTTATCGAGCATATGAAATTGGCCCGCAAAATTAGCGATTGATGAATGAATAAAACAAAGGGGTTACTTTAGAAGGTATGACCTACAGGAAAATCAGTTCCTCAAAGATCTTTGACGGTTACCGGTTTGTAAATGACCATGTTCTTGTTATGGAAAATGGCAGGGTCACAGATTTAATTCCGGAAAAAGATGCCGGAACTGCAATTGAATGGATGGAGGGAATACTGTGCCCTGGCCTGGTAAATTGCCATTGCCATCTTGAGTTGAGTCACATGAAAGGTGTGATACCGGAAAAAACAGGACTTGTAGATTTTGTTTACCAGGTAGTAACTGGCAGGCACCATTCTGATGAGGATATCCTTCGCGCCGTGCAGGAAGCTGAAGATGAAATGAAACGCAACGGCATCGTTGCTGTCGGAGATATCTGTAACAATGCGCTCACCATCGGTCAGAAGAAAAAAGAACGGCTTCTCTATTATAATTTTATTGAATCGAGCGGATGGCTGCCATCCGTAGCAGGTATTCGCTTTGAGCGGGCAAAGGAACTTTTTGAAATGTATTCAGAATGCAGCTCCAACCGCATGCATACTTCCATCGTTCCGCATGCACCATACTCTGTTTCTGAAAATTTATGGAAATCAATCAGGCCTTTTTTTGAAAACATGACGGTTAGCATGCATAACCAGGAAACAGCTTTTGAAGATGAATTTTTTTTAACGGGTACAGGTGACTTCCAGAGAATGTATAAGATGATGAAAATTGATAACAGCCATCATCTTCCAACGAGAAAGTCAAGCCTTCAATCAAGTTTTGGCCATCTCATGGATGCAGCGAACATCATTCTTGTGCATAATACATTTACCAGGCAGGATGATATTGATTATATCACGAGAATGTCAACTGCCGGCTCCACACCTGAAATTTATTTCTGTTGTTGCCCCAATGCCAACCTCTATATCGAAAACAGTCTCCCACCCATAGACGTGTTCAGAAACAACCGTTGCAATATCACTCTTGGAACGGATAGCCTTGCCAGTAATCACGAGCTCAATATTCTGTCGGAGATCCGTACAATCAGGAAAAATTTTAAAGTACCGGATGACGAATTGCTTTCCTGGGCAACCATTAACGGAGCAAAAGCATTGCAAATGGACAAAAAGCTTGGGAGTTTTGAAAAGGGAAAAGAACCCGGAGTGATTTTATTGAATGATGAATTGCAATTGAGAAGAGTGTTGATTAGTTGATCACAGAGATTAGATTAGTTCATCTTATAAGTTTTAAATCTATTGAACGTATTGGAAGTGGCTTTGCAGATTGAATGGAACTTACGTTTTGTTACCACGGGGGTTTTATTTTTCTTTTAGGACAAATTTTTTTAAGGTCATAGAGGCCTTTTCCACTTTTTTTCTTGAAAAAAAAAGTGGAGCAATCCCGACATTAAATGTCGGGACAAGCGAGTTCGATGGGAAGCTGTCTTTAGATCGGAGCGTCTGCTTACGAACTCGCCGTGGGAAGAGTTCTTTATTCGTATAATCCATAGGTGGAAGATGCGTGCTGCGTACTTCGGTTAGTTTCCTGGAGGCGCTGTGTTTGTTTGCGAGTGTTTGTTGGTAAAACAAAAAGTAGTGGAGCAAACAAACAAGGCGCTGGACCTGTTCTATAATTTGAAGCGTTGATATTTTGGAAAAAAAGAACTGCTCATTTACTCTATCTATCCTGTATTTATTAGAACGGTCAGTCCAGATTTTTTTCGAAAGGACTATTCGTAACTCAGCAAATGTCTCTTTTACCAGAATGTCCACAGACCGATCTAAAAGCCTGGTTTAGTGCCTTATTTTTTGCTTCGAAAAAATATCCTTTAACCAAAATGATGGAAGCGAAAAATACAGCACCTCCAGGAAACGGCGCACAGCACGCAGCAGCCATTTCAAACCTAAAGTGATCGGTCTTAAAGACTTTCACTCCCGGCGATCCGTTAGCGGAGACTTCGATCTAAAACACTCTCACGCATCGGATCGCCTTGTCCCGACATATTATGTCGGGATTGCTCCACTTTTTTTTTCAAGAAAAAAAGTGGAAA
>JBJMLW010000021.1:0-6091 GCA_045805105.1 Flavisolibacter sp.
TCTCTTTATCCCTTTATCTCTTTTTCTGTTAGCCACGTAGCAACATTTTTCTCTTAGCTCCAACAAAAAGTTAAAGCTCTCTCTTCTCTTAAACCGGACACAACAAAAAGAATCTTAACCTTATTATTTACAAAAACTTACAACTATGAAAAGAATCCTTGCCCTGTTTTTATTCGTGGGCCTCGTTTCTGCAGCATCAGCCCAGAGCGGCAGAAACCAATCGAGAGATATTGTACTGGGTGGAAAAAACCCTTCGGTTTATGACCGCAGCAACAACGGTTATGGCACCAATTCCCGTCGTGATAATAGTTACTACAGCACACGGGAACGTGATGTTCAGATCGAGCGCATTAAGAGAGAATACGATTGGAAAATCCAAAATGTCTACAACGACAGGTATCTCAGAAACTCCGCTAAGAAACGTAAGGTCCGTATGCTGGAAGATGAAAGAAATGACCGCATCCGTGAAGTAATGCGTGATTTCAATCAGAATAACAGGACAACCACATATGGCCGAAGGTATTAATCATCTTTATCCAAAAATACCCTGGCTGAGCCGGGGTATTTTTTTAGGGGATGATCATCCACTTACTCTTTCTTAAATGAAATATTAATATTCGGATAGGCAGCTGTTTTTTTACTGATCAAAGATTTTTTGTGAAAGACAAAAGGAACTTTATCAAGTTCATATAGTCTTTCAATGGGATAGATCTCTGCTACATAAGCATGAACAGGTTTCAAATCCCGTGCAAATTTTATTGCACGGAAATTGAACGTACGCACCACGATGGAATCAAAATCATTCCTTAGAATTTTTACAACATTATCTGCATGCGTATTGCTGTTCTCAATTGCAACAGGTCCATGATACACGGCCACATCCTCTATGTAAATCGGTTCTTCCGTATCGCCCATGGTCAGCCGGATCTGGAAATCCCTGGCAAGCGTATCCGGACGAACTTTCAGACGATAACCCACAAGCGGCCTGTGATCGCATTGAAAAATGATGCTTTTCTTTTTCATACTCCATTTCCCTTCTGTCCAGCCCACCTTACCACTTATTAATTGTTCAGCATATTCGTAGTTACCATCTTCATACAAATGAAGTGTATCGCCATAATGTGAATTGAGGTATGTTCCCACTACCTGCTTTTTCGATACTGTACATGATGAAAATAGAAATAAAGAAATTGAAAAGTATATACATGATTTCATTTGAGACCGATCATTTGTAGTCAAAATTACAAATTGGCCCGGTGTCATTAATCACCCTCTTTTAAAGCTGCAGGCTGCCGCACAAGCACACAGAGTTACACTTTGCATCTCCGTGCCACCATGGTGTTGTAGTTCACTCCTAAATCAGGAAAGTTTATTGCTGAAGATCTTTTTATGAACGAATTCCATGAATCCTTTATAACATTTTACATCATTTTCAAGAACCGCGGAATAAATATCAGTACTGGAAAAACTGCGCCGGAAAAGGGGGTCCTGCCAGCATTTAGACTTGATTTCAAGAATCTTATTCACCGCATCAGGAGTGAGTTTATTTTTTATTTCAGAAACATAGGCCAGCATTCTCTGGCATTCTGCACGGGAGACCATCCATATATCTATTTTCCAATCGCCCTGCCGTTCATTTCCCAGGTACACACCCCAATACAAACCGGCGGGTAGACCTTCTGTTTTTGCAACCAATTCATTTCTGAAACTCATTTTTACAGGATGAAAACTCGTACATAGTATTGAACCCAATGCAAAAAAAGTTTCTTCGTCTATGTCATCAGCTTCGAGGTAAATATCAAGATCTTTCCATGTCATCAGGTCAAGCGCATAACTTCCTGAAAGATGTGGCGTGCCAAATGTTTTTAAAATTTCAAGCAGCCCTTTACCGGTAAGTATTTGAGATGCCTCTGTTTTAATTTGCGCATTTACATTTTGTAGCTGTTCATCCATAATTTAATAAATCCATTTAAATGATTACAATCCGAAGACGGAAGCGCATAAGCTATCCACTCCAGTAGATGTAAAAATGAAACAATCAATATGAATAGGTGGAAAGCCTTACCTGCACATTACCAGTGTAGCAAACAAAATAAATGTAAGTATTAATACAATTACGTGCTTCAACTGCTGAGCAGAAAAATAAAAGTTTGAGTAGTTATTGCAGTGTTTTTACAAAGAGTGGAAAGACATTAATATTTTTTTCCATAGGAATTCTGTTTTTAAACTGAAGTATTGAATTATAAATTCACGTTTACAATGAACAAGGTTTTTGTTTCATCCAATCATTAATTGCTTTTTACCCTGGTATATTTTTCAGTGTTGATGCGGTTTACGCCGGCCTTTTCAACTTTTTCAATTCCCTGCTGAATAAGTGTATCGCCATTGAATGATACACTAAAAGAAAAATCGTTTCCTTCCCATTCACGTGCACTGCAATATTCAAGGTGTTCCGTGTAATTGTTATTGTTGAATGAATATCTTCCTCCGCCTGCAACAAATACTGCTGCTGAATCTTTTCCTTTTTTCAGGTCGTGCTGAAGAAATGAAAAATGAGTGGCATTGATGATCTTGATAAACGATACGTCATGGGTATAATCTGTTATGGTTGTATCGCCGTTTTCGATTACAGTTCCCGTAAGAAGTTTCCATGTTCCTTCCATGGGCTTTGATGTTTGTGCAGAATTTTCTTTTCCTGGCTGGCTGCAGCAAATGATTATACAGGAGAAAAGCAATACGATTAAGAATTTCAAAGTTTTGGTTTTAATTAAATTTTATAATTAAACAGTACGAGAGAATGCCACAAAGGCACGAAGGGCACAAAGTAAGGTTTTTCACATTCTGTTTGTGCGTCTTTGTGCCTTTGTGGCCTTGCTTAACGAATTAATCTCCGCTGAATACCTATAATAAACTTCTCACTTTTTTACATTCCTTAATCCATAATTATCTGAGTTTTCCCTGTGCCCTCAGCGCATTAAGGATTGTTGCATTGTTACGCTGGTCGCTGGTGCCGGATGCAGAACCATTGGGATATCCAAGATGTAAAATAATGGTATGGTCAGTTTGTGAATTAAAATCCATTGTAACAGAATGTTCACACGACGAACTGGAAATAGATGGTTTGAAAATTCCATAAAAGATCACCTGCTTGTCTACCGTAACAGCAAATGCCTGTCCGCTCCATACTGTATTTATTTTTTGAAAACTTGTATCTGTTAGTTTGTAAGTATAGTTAATTCTAGAATACTCGATTATATCCTCGTTTTTTATAAATGGAATGGTCTGAAGCGTTGTCGAACCAGCATCAACCTGGCATTTACCAGGTACAAGTGAATATGATTTGAGTAAATACATCTCCACAGATACTCCGGCAACTGAATCTTTTTTACACGAAGCAATAGTGAACAAAAGTGCTAATATGAAAAGCAGGAAGCGCATTGATTTTATTTGCGAAAATGACAAGGCAAAGTTGTTAAACGTTGCATTTAAATTTTGAATCACGAAGGCGCAGGGTCACAGAAGATCACAGAGTTGTACTGTGTTTCTCATTGTCACGGTGCTTTTATTACCTTAATACCTAAATACCCCATTCCTACTCCCTATTGCACTCCTACTTCCTCTCCTTTTCCCTTATCGCCTTGAATTCAGATCCCTCCTTCCACTTCGGCCAGGTTTTTTCAAGAGATAAACGTTTGCCTACCTGGAATAATAGTTTCAAATCTTTGATGGCTCCTTCCATTGTCCATGTAGCAGGATCATATTCATCTGAAGGCTGATGATAATTTTTCGCGGTGTATTCATCTTCCAGCTTCTGACCATATTCTTTTCCTTTACCAACCACATCGATTCCATTATTCGGATCCAGTGCAGGAATGCCCGCCTTGGCAAAATTGAAATGATCTGACCGGTAATAATATCCTGCTTCCGGATGTGTATCAAAAGAAATATAACCGCCTTCCTTTTCCACTTCTTCTTTCAGGTAATCTTCCAGTTCCGATTGTCCTTCCCCGATGATGATCATGTCCTTTGTCGGGCCATAGCGGTTGAGTCCATCCATGTTAATATTAGCCACCGTATTTTTTACCGGATAAATCGGATTCTGCGCATAATAGGCTGAGCCCTGCAGCCCCTGTTCCTCAGCTGTCACCGAAAGAAAAATTACAGTGCGCTCTGGTTTTGTTTTCATGCTTTTAAATGCCCGCGCAAGTTCAAGCAAGCCTGCCGTTCCGGATGCATTATCCAGTGCGCCATTATAAATGGAATCACCTGTATTATCCGGCCTGCCAATACCGAGATGATCCCAGTGTGCCGTATAGATGATTACTTCATCGGGACGTTTGGTTCCGGTTATTTTTCCAATAACATTGTAGGATTTGTTGTAAACAGTTTTCACTTTCATGGAAGTCGTGAGTTTCAGGTTGAGCGGAACGGCCTTGAAACCACGCTGGTTGGCTTTCATGAGGAGACTTGAATCATAGCCTGCCGCAACAAATAATTTATTCGCAATACTCTGCGGAACCCATCCAATTACATCACAATTTTTAATGTTTTTACCACGGTTATCAAGTTGCAGCCGTGATGTATTGAAACTATTCTGCTGAACACTGAACGGATAACTTGCTGCTGCAGTATTATGAATAATCAGGCATCCCTTTGCACCCTGGCGTGCTGCTTCTTCAAATTTATAAGTCCACCTTCCATAGTATGTCATAGTTTTTCCCTTGAAAAGTGTGGTATCTCCAGCCCAGAATCCGGGATCATTCACCATTACCATTACCACTTTGCCTTTTACATCAAGGCCTGCATAATCATTCCAGTTTTGTTCTGGTGCAACAACTCCATAGCCGGCAAAAACCAGTTCCGAATGATCCAGTGATTCAACAGAATCTGTTTTGTCTGTCCAGATAATATAATCATCAAAAGCTTTTAATGTCATTTTACCCTTCGGTGTCTCCACTTCCATAGACGGTGCAGCTGTTGCCAAAATATTCACCATGGGCACTTCCTGGAGAAAACTGCTTCCATTTGCGGGCTGCAGGCCTGCTGATGCAAATTGTGCCTGCAGATAGTCAAGCGTTAGTTGCTGCCCGGGAGTAAAAGGTTTCCGACCCATAAAGGAATCAGAAGACAGAACGGATACATGTTGTCTTAAGCTGTCGGCGCTAAAAGCAGCCAGCCCATCTTCATGATCGATCGTAGTGTCTTTCTGGTTACATGATGGAAGGAAGTAAATACAGGTAAGTAAAATAAAAACGCAGTTGCGAAACATGATATTCGTTTTAATCAAATTCATATCGATGAAGTTATTTCTTCAATTTTAAATCTGCAGTAAAAGTTACCAATGGCAGTGAATATGTATTGGAGACATCCATAGATTGCACTATAACTTATCATCTTCTATAACTAATCAACAATGGTTCTGATGAAGAAATTGTGATGATATCTCTTCCATATTTTGAAATTGATACCCAGGCCATACAGTTATTAAAATTTACAAATCACGGATTTTGAGATAATTGTCGTAATCGCGGGGACTGCTTTTGCATCCGGCATATTATTTGGTTCGGGTACCTCCAATAGTTTTTGTGTATCAGTGCCTGCAAGCAGGTAATTATTAATACTTTTAATAAAATAACCAACTATGACCATTGTAGAATTTTTAGTTCTCCTTTTAATTGCCGCCATTTGCGGTTCTATCGGACAATCACTGGCAGGTTATAGCCTCGGCGGGTGCCTGGTTTCTATCATTGTTGGTTTCATTGGCGCCTACCTTGGTTTATGGATCGCCGGGAAATTCGGACTGCCTGAAATTTTTGCCATTACTATTGGTGGAAAAACCTTCCCTATTGTCTGGGCCGTAATTGGTTCCGCGGTTTTCACACTCATTGTAGGATTGATTCGGGGGGCTGTTGTAGGACGAAACCGGTATTAATCTTTGATGTATGATGTGGTGATGTTTGATTTGCTTCAATGCAATCATTCATCACTTAGACACCAGTAAGCAAATCATAGATCAACAAATCAAAGATCAAACATCAGGTTATTAATCTTTGATGTTTGATTTGATGATGTTTGATTTACTTATATGCAA
>JBJMLW010000022.1:0-2812 GCA_045805105.1 Flavisolibacter sp.
TGCCGGATCATTATTGATTGCTATAACACCAGGCTATTCCAACATTGGCGTGCTCGCACCTGTTCTACTTGTATTCGCGCGGCTGATACAGGGTTTGAGCGTTGGAGGTGAATACGGAACATCTGCAACTTACCTCAGTGAAATGTCCACGAATAACAGTAGAGGTTTTTATTCCAGTTTTCAGTATGTGACACTTATCGGCGGACAACTGGTTGCAGTAGGTATTCAGCTGTTGTTACAGCATTTTGTTTTTACTGAAGCAGAACTCAAAGAATGGGGATGGAGGGTGCCGTTTGTGATCGGTGCCTTGTTATCGGTAATTGCCTTTTACCTGCGCAGTAGTCTGGAAGAAACTACATCATTCAGGCAGGTTGAAAACAAAAAGCAAAAGGGTACTATCAGAGAACTTCTCCGATATCCACGTGCGATATTGACCGTTGCAGGCCTTACACTTGGTGGAACCGTTGCTTTTTATACATTTTCAGTATACATGCAGAAGTATCTCACCAATACACTCCATTTATCAACAAATCATGCAACAACGATTTTATTTGTGTGCCTGCTGGTATTCGCGTTCTTGCAACCTGTATTTGGTTCCCTGTCTGACCGTATTGGCCGGAAGCCGCTTCTTATTGCTTTTGGCGTGATAGGAACAATGGCAACAGTTCCCATATTAACAGGTTTGCAAAATGCAGAAAGTGAAACAACTATTTACCTGCTGGTGATGGCGGGGCTAATGATTGTCAGTGGCTATACATCGATCAATGCAGTAGTAAAAGCTGAATTATTTCCTGCACAGATCCGTGCGCTTGGCGTCGGGCTTCCCTACGCGCTTACTGCCGCCATCTTTGGTGGCACAGCCGAATACATAGCTTTATGGTTTAAGAAGGCAGGTAATGAAAATTATTTTTTCTGGTATGTAACCATTTGCATTTTTATCTCATTGATTGTGTATGTAAGTATGGGGGATACGAAGAAGAATTCTAAGATTGACGCGTGAAACGGCAAACGTCAAACGTCAAACCTGAAACGTCAAACGTCAAACGGCAAACGTGAAAATCATCCATGTAGCGTCCTTTGCGTATTCCTTGCGTCCCGATGAAATCGGGATCGCGTTAGTTCATTCATTGCATGTATAAAACCTAATCTGGTTTTGCGCATGAATTGCCTGACACTAATTGGGATAACACCCTGCTATTATTTTCAATCTTCATTCACGTTTCACGTTTGACGTTTGACGTTTGACGTTTCACGTTTCACGTCATCTTATCACCAGAACCTGGAAAGTACCCGGGATCAGCTTTGGCCGTCCATTGGCCTGATTGGTTGCTTCCATATCAGCAGTGGGCATATATATCGTTCCCGTTTTTTCATCGATGGCAATTGTACGGGCGCCACGTTTGGTAGGATAGGTTCCTGCAACTTCATACTTATCAGCTGATATTTCTTTTATCACAGACATATTACCCTCTCCGTTCGAAGTAAATACGAGTTTTCTTACATTATCAAAAGCAACACCATCGCAACCATCCCCAATAGGAAGCTGCTGAACAATTTTTCCATTGGTGGCATTCATAACGACCAGCTTTTTTTCACAACCTGCAAATAATCGTTTTGTTTTTGCATCATATACAAGGCCTGTTGGTCCTTCGCCTCCATTCAAAGACCAGTGGTGTAATACTGTTTTTGATTTCATATCAACTTCAACAATTTCATTTTTATCTTCAACATTAACGAAAACTTTTCCCTTTGCATCAGATACACCTGTTTCAGGCTTACCCCCTACGTCAATGGTGGCGATGATAGTATTTGTTTTGGGATCTATCACCGACAGGTTTTTACTACGGCCATTACAGGTGATGATCATTTTTGAAAATGGATCGTAAAATATTGCGTCAGGATTCTCTCCTGTGTTTACCTGTGTAACAACGGTATTATCAGATTTATTGAAAACAGTAACGTTATTAGATCTGCCATTACTTGTATAGCCTCTCCCCAGTTCATCATCAAAGGCAATTCCATGAACACCACTTGTATTTAAAATCACTCCTACAGAATCACCGGATGATTCATTGAGGATATTTACCTGTGTGCTATGGGAAACATACAGTTTGCCCTCATGCGCAATAAGATAATCCCAACCACCCGTACTGGGTATGTGATACGTGTTTACAACTTTGTATTCATGATTTTTCTGAGGAAACGCAGTATAAAAAGCAATTGTGCAGGCAATGAACAAGAACAGTTTCATAAGAATTCTTATTAGAAATGAAACCTGTAACTTAATCATAATTCTTTGTAAGGAATGAAAAAAAATGCTTCAGACTTGCTTCAGAATTGGGGAATAATTTTGCAAAAAATAGGAACATGCGGTGTTGGGGAGTAGTAACAGGACTTTTGTTTTCATCTTTATTGTTTGCACAAACCAATGTTACCGGAAATGTCATTGTAATGAACCTTATTTAAAGTTGATTTCAAAAGTGTGAATTTCATTTGAGAAATGATATTCTACATCGAACCCCGAAGCATCGCAGATCTGTTTGATAATGGAAAGACCGAGGCCATTGTGACCTGTTTCTCCGGAGCTATTGAACCTTTGAAACAGTTTGTCGTGCAATAAACCTTTTTGTACGCTTGTATTGCTCACCTTGAGCACTTTTTGCATGAGAACAATACTTATCCTGCCTCCAGGATAATTATGGCGGGTGGCATTACTTAGCAGATTATTCAGCAAAATATCTCCAAGCTCCGGATTTATTTTAATTGTTGTGTCCTGTAATTCGGCATCAGCAGAAATATTATGGGCTGTCCA
>JBJMLW010000023.1:0-3009 GCA_045805105.1 Flavisolibacter sp.
CCCTGGTATTCAGGTACTACACCGAAAACAAGTCCATTGAACTTGGTACCTTTTTTTCTTTTCCGGATCCAGAGAAATTTCAATTTGTGTAAGAGGTCAAATTTTCCATGCAGATATTTGAACCACTGGTTCAGGTCAGGAATGTTCACGAACATAGCAATTGGGTTATCCTTGTAATACGCAAACCAGATCATACGTTCGTCCATAACTGGTTTCATTTGCCGGAACATGGCGGCAACCTGTTCTTTTTTCATCTGCTTCATTCCTCCATGGCCAGCCCATGCCGCATTGTAAACAGTTGTAAAATCAGCTGCGTATTTTTGAAGGTCCTTTTTATTGAAATAATCTACATGAAAGCCGGGATCTTTTGCAACAAGATCATGTCTTTCCCATATTTTATCTGATAATGGTTCTTTTGGCTTCATACCAAAACAGATCTGGTGGAAGAATGGTTTGAATCCATAATTTTCAAACAGGTCTTTATAATAAGGCAGATTAAAATTCATTCCATATAATGGTTCCTGGTAACCTTCTACTACAAGTCCCCACCACCTGTCACGCTCTCCAAAATTTATCGGACCATCCATTGCCTGCATCCCTTTTAGCGTCAGCCAGTGCCGGGCAACATCAAATAGCATGTCAGCTGCCTGCTGGTCATTGATACAATCAAAAAAACCAATGCCGCCAACAGGAACATCATCACCCTTATTTCTGTATTTTTTATTGGTAAATGCAGCGATACGTCCAATCCATTCTCCATCCTGACCCCGAAGCAACCACCGTTTTACTTCTCCAAAACGAAACGTCTTGTTTTTTTTTGGATTGAAAACATTTTCTATATCCTTATCAAGCGGGCGAATATAATTTGGTTCGCCTTTATTTATCAAAGCATTCACGCTGATAAAATCGCGTGCAACATGCCTGTTAAGTACTTCAACCAGGTCCATAAATGGAAGCAAAAATAGGGGATAGGCCGAGACCATGGTTATGGTTTCGGATTCGTTAAATTCAAAGAAGAATATTAAATAGACAATTTGCAATGCTCAATCACAAGTTAGAGTCAAGTTTCTTTCTGGATAAATAATATTTGAACCGACTTGTATATTGAACATTGAAAATTATTTCTGAAATCCTTCAGTCCTGCGCGCTATCATCTACCGCATCGCAATCTCATTCCTCTCAAACATTCTTGAAGCGAGCGATTTATCATGTGTATAAATATCATCCCTGAAATTCAACCGGCCGCTTTCATCAACCCATGCAGTATAATATGTGATGATAACAGGAACAGCCTTTTTTAATCTTACAAATTGTTCATTACCGCTGTACATGGCATCGTTGATCTTTTCTGGTGTCCATTCAGGATTATTCCTCAACAGATAATTTGCCATTTTTTCAGGATCTGAAAGGCGGATACATCCATGACTGAAGGCGCGCTTGTCTTTATCAAACAAGGTTTTTGCAGGCGTATCATGTAAATAAATATTAAAACTGTTTGGAAACAAAAATTTTACACGACCTAATGAATTTTTATCTCCTGGCCTTTGCCTGATCTTTGGCAGACCACCTTCTGTTCCTACCTGTTCCATTTCCTGGCTTTCCAGATATCCTGGGTTGCTGGCAAGTTTTGGAAGTATTTCTTTTTTTACAATGCTGGGTGGAACATTCCAATACGGACTGAAAACGATCTGGTTCAGGTCACCACTAAACATCATGGTATTGTGTCCTTCTTTACCTACTACCACATTCATGTCAAAGGCTTTTTTCTTTCCTTCATAAACATGAAGAACAAACTCCGGAATATTCACCATGATCAGCTGGCCTGAATTCACTTCGGGCATCCAGCGCATCCTTCCCATATTCATCAGGATCTGTTCCATTCTCGTCATGGCGGAAACATTCATGTCTTTTATCAGTTCTGAAGTTATAATTCCGGTAGGAGTATAACCCATTCTTTCCTGGTAGGTACGAACGGCAGTTTCCAGTGTATCGTTATATTTCTGGCTTGAATCTGCATATGGAAGATCTCCGCTGATTTTCAGCCTTTGTTTTATAATTGCAATTACAGGATCTGTAACGCCAGGTTTAAGAGATTTTTTTATCGATGGCACAGTGGGCCAGCCTCCCTGCTTTACGATATTGTAATACTTCGCCAGTTCAACCTTTAGTAATTTGTAAGGCTGGTTAACATCCTCAAAATATTTTTCGTCTTTATGTTTTTTATTCAGTAATGAATCCGCTAGTGTGAGTGGTTCCTGTTTTTTGAATGGAATGAAACGCTCCATTTCTTTCCGCTTAACATATCCTTTCTGGTAATTATTGAGAACATATTCTATGAAGTGCTGTGTCAGTGTCAGCTCTGTATTGATATAACCTTTGTCTGTTGCCTTGGGTGAAAGACTTTCTTCAGCAACGAGTGCATCCATTTTTTTCTGAAGATTCTTATCCCGGAGAGAGGTATCGTCGTCATAAGTTGTTACATAATCATGAAGGTTCCAGAATGCAAGCGCCTGCTCTGTCAGGCCGTTGCTGGTAAACCATGTAAACTGGTAATTCCTTGTATTATAAAAGCTGCGCATTCTACGCGCAACTGAATCACTTAGCTTTTTAGAGGTGATGAATTGTTCCAATGCCATACTGTCAAGAAATAGATCAGAATAGGAATTTGCAGCCGTAATGCTATAATCTCTCTTACTTATTTTTTTCTGACCTTCTGATTTGGCTTCGTCATCGCTTTCGCTGGTTTGGGTTTGTGCATTTGTCTTGTTGCCACTATTCTGACAGGATGCAAAAACACTCAAAAGCATGGCTGAGTACAACAATATTTTCTTCATACTGCTGTGTTTGCAAAAGACATGCCTCATTTATTCCCTTGACAATGCAATGAATGTTGCTGTGATTTTTGAATTTCATTAAGAAAAAATGTGGAATTTAATCACAGATTTAGAAAGATTTACGGGTGACACCGAAAGATTGTAATGAAAAGAACCTTATTATAAAATCACGTTA
>JBJMLW010000024.1:0-7776 GCA_045805105.1 Flavisolibacter sp.
ACTGGGGAGAGATGAAGCAATTTATCAAAGAAAAAACCAGCGGGTATCACCATATAACTGCCATTGGTTCGGGCGGAAACATCAATAAAATATTTTCACTCTCGAAAAGAAAAGATGGAAAGCCCCTCACGCTGGAACTCCTGAGAACTTTTTATAAAGAATTCAGTAATCTTTCACTGGCACAGCGGATAAGTCTTTACCAGATGCGCGAAGATCGTGCAGATGTTATTGTTCCAGCACTGCTAATTTATATCAATGTAATGCGATGGGCAGAGACAGAAGAAATTTATGTTCCCAAGATCGGTCTCGCAGACGGATTGATACATATACTTTACGAAGAGGTAAAAGGAAGTTGAAGTGGCGACGATAGTCCACAGTCGACAGACCACAGACCATAGTTCAATGAAATCCTTTTCGCTATTTCTTCATGCTTATAATGCAGTATTGTTTTTCTGTTCCTCTCAATCATAAATGAAACCGAGACTGTAGACTGTGGTCTGTGGACTGTGGACTGTGGACCGATTTATTTACCTTGCCGCAAATTTTTACAATGAGTGCCAATTCCCCGGAAGTCAAACGAATTACGACGCATACGGTTCAAAAAATGAAGACATCCGGGAAGAAAATTTCAATGATCACTGCATATGATTTTTCTTTTGCGAAAATTTTTGATGCAGCTGGAATAGACGTAATCCTTGTTGGTGATTCTGCTTCCAATGTAATGGCTGGTCACGAAACCACACTGCCGATCACGCTGGACCAGATGATCTATCACGCATCATCAGTTATCCGTGGTGCAAAAAGATGCCTGGTTGTGGTTGACCTTCCTTTTGGTTCTTACCAATCGAATAGTGATATCGCACTGGCATCCGCCATCAGAATCATGAAGGAAACAGGCGCACATGCCATTAAGCTCGAAGGAGGTGAAGAAGTTCTTGAATCTGTAAAACGAATCATCGGCGCGGGTATTCCGGTGATGGCTCATCTTGGACTAACACCCCAATCCATCTATAAGTTTGGAACATATAATGTTCGCGCTAAGGATTCAGGAGAAGCAGCCAAGCTCAGAACTGATGCTACACTTTTACAGGAAGCAGGTTGCTTTGCATTGGTTCTTGAAAAAATTCCAGCTATGCTGGCCAAAGAGGTTTCTTCTGCATTGCAGATACCGACCATAGGTATTGGTGCAGGACCTCATTGTAATGGGCAGGTTCTGGTTATGCATGACATGCTTGGTATCAATACCGAATTCAAACCTAGGTTTCTCCGCCAATATCTGAATATGCATGAGCAGATAACCAATGCCATACAACAATATATCAAAGATGTGCAGGCAAATTCATTTCCTTCAGAAACGGAATCGTACTGAGTTCACTGAAATTTCATACTATTTTAGCGGCGTCAGAAAGTTTATTTAAACAAATTATTATGAATGAAATTCTGAAGCCTCTTGGCATTTCGGAAAAAAATCCGGGTGTTTCAACCGGTTTGAAATGGTTGAAAAGTTCAGGGAAAGTGATAACATCTTTTTCTCCTGTTGATGGAAAAAAAATTGGTGATGTAACTGCATTTGATAATGATTCATATGAAATGATGATCCGGGAAGCAGGAAATGCTTTTCTGGAATGGAGAAAATGGCCATCACCCAAAAGAGGAGATGTTGTTCGCCAGGTTGGAGAAGCTCTCAGAAAGAACAAAGAGAATCTTGGAAAACTGGTATCATATGAAATGGGAAAAAGCCTGCAGGAAGGATATGGTGAAGTACAGGAAATGATTGACATCTGTGATTTTGCTGTTGGGCTATCCCGCCAGTTGCATGGACTTACGATGCATAGTGAACGGCCGGGACACAGAATGTATGAACAATGGCATCCTCTGGGAATAATTGGAGTCATATCTGCTTTCAATTTTCCTGTTGCCGTGTGGAGCTGGAATGCAATGCTTGGATGGGTATGTGGTGACGTTTGTATTTGGAAGCCTTCTGAAAAAACACCTTTGTGCGCTATTGCCTGTCAGAATATAGTTGCTGAAGTTTTTAAGTTGAACAATGTTCCTGAAGGTGTAAGTAATATATTGATTGGCGAGAGAGAAGCAGGTGAAAAAATGGCTCATGATAATCGGATCCCATTAATTTCAGCTACCGGTTCAACGCGGATGGGTAAAGCTGTTGGGGCTGCAGTTGGAGCACGGCTCGGCAGATCACTTCTGGAATTGGGTGGAAATAATGCGATTATTATTTCAAAAGATGCAGACATCGAGATGGCCATGGCTGGTTGTGTATTTGGAGCCGTTGGAACCGCAGGTCAGCGGTGTACAACCACGCGCAGACTGATCATTCATGAATCTATTTATGAAGATTTCAAAAAAAGACTAATAAATGCTTACAAACAGCTTCGGATAGGAAACCCGCTGGATGAGAACAATCATGTGGGTCCACTCATTGATAAGGATGCTGTAAAAATGTACCTGCAGGCAATTGATAAATGTAAACAGGAAGGTGGCCGGTTCATAATAGATGGAGGTGTTCTTGAAGGAAAAGATTTTGAGACCGGATGTTATGTAAAACCATGCATTGCCGAAGCAGAACCACATTTTGAAATTGTACAACATGAAACCTTTGCTCCGATTCTTTATTTATTAAAATATTCAACTTTTGAAGAAGCCGTTGCGATTCAGAACGGAGTACCGCAGGGTCTTTCGTCATCAGTAATGACCCTGAACCTCCGTGAGGCAGAACAATTTCTTTCTGTTGGTGGGAGCGATTGTGGAATTGCCAATGTGAATATCGGAACATCAGGCGCTGAGATCGGGGGTGCTTTCGGAGGCGAAAAAGAAACCGGAGGCGGAAGGGAAAGTGGAAGTGATGCCTGGAGAATTTATATGCGGAGGCAAACAAATACCATTAATTACAGTAACCAGATTCCACTGGCGCAAGGGATAAAATTTGATTTGTAGTGTTTACATATTAACGGTTTTTCTCATCAGCTGGCAGCATTTTTGACTTATTCATCGTATTACTTACAAAAGGTTGTGAATTAACAGTGATCATCCAACCACTCTTCCTGTTTTTCCCTTCTGAAATAAGATGGGATGTATACATTTGCTCACAAATTTTATAAAAGAAATCAAATGATGAATTTACTTAAGAGATCCGTGCCGGCAATGGCTGCCATTTTTTTTGGCTTATCAGCCATGGCGCAGAATGCGGTAAAAGAAGTTCCGCATGGCTGGCATTTGAAAGACCGTCAGACAAGTGGTTATTATGGAATCAGCCTCGATAAAGCTTATGATTTTGTTAAGGGCCGCAAAAGCAAAACTGTGCTTGTTGCCATTATTGATTCTGGTATAGATACCACACATGAAGACCTGAAATCTGTTTTGTGGACAAACCCTAAAGAAATTCCGGGAAATGGAATTGATGATGACGGGAATGGCTATATAGATGATATCCATGGATGGAATTTTATCGGTGGACGTGATGGACGTAATGTGAAAGAAGATTCATATGAAGCTGCCAGGGTATATCACCTCTATAAGAGCAGATTCGCCAAGGTAGATCCTTCAACGTTGAGTGGTGATGATCTTGACCTCTATAATACATGGAAGCGTGCAGAGAAAGATGTAGTTACAGATGTAGATGTAAATGAAGTAACGCAGATCAGGTTTATTTATCCGCGCCTGAAAAAAGGTGATTCGATCATTTCAAAAGAAATGAACAAGGAAGAATATAGTGGTAAAGACCTGCAGAGCTATAACACCACTAACCCTGATGCCTCTGCAACAAAAGCAATTATTCTAAGTATCTGTTCTGCTAATAATAACAATTTCGATATTACAAACAAAATGCTTCTCGACGAGTTGGAAGGCCAGCTTCGTAAGGCTGAAGCCGTAGATTCTGCTCCGCCGAATTACAGGGGTGATATTGTAGGCGATAATGAAAATGATATCAATGACAAATTCTATGGCAACAATGATATAATGGCTTCAACATCCATGCATGGAACACATGTTGCCGGCATCATTGGTGCTGCGCGTAATAATGGTAAGGGTATTGATGGAATTGCAGACAATGTCAGAATCATGATGATCCGCGCCGTTCCAGATGGCGATGAACATGATAAAGATATTGCCCTTGCCATACGTTATGCCGTTGATAATGGAGCACAGGTAGTAAATATGAGTTTTGGTAAATCTTTCTCTCCCCAGAAAACTTGGGTAGATGATGCTGTGAAGTACGCAGAAAGTAAAAATGTTTTACTTGTGCATGCAGCCGGAAACGAAGCCAAGGACCTTGATTCCACTTATAATTTTCCAAACCCGATATATAAGAATAATAAACAAAGAGCTTCCAACTGGATAACAATCGGAGCAAGTGGCGATCCAAGAAACGGCGGTATAGTTGCTTCATTCTCAAATTACGGCAAGGAAGAAGTAGATGTATTTGCACCAGGTGTTAATATCTACTCAAGCCTGCCAGGCGGAAACGTTTATGGTAACCAGTCCGGTACCAGTATGGCATCACCGGTTACTGTTGGAGTTGCTGCTTTTATCATGGAATACTATCCAACCCTCACAGCGCAACAGGTAAAAACGGTCCTGGAAAAAAGCGCAATACCTGTTTCAGAAAAAGTAACCAATCCTGAATCAGGAGAAGAAGTAAAATTATCTGAGTTAAGCAAAACCGGTGGCCTTGTAAATGCCTATTCAGCAGCGCAAATGGCTTCACAGTTAACAGGAAACCAGGTAGTGACCCCATCTAAGTCTAAAGTGAAAGTGAAAAAGACACGGAAATCATAATCTTACAACTCATCATAAAATCCCGTCCCATCAGGACGGGATTTTTTATTTTCATAAAAAATATTATGACAGTCGATTTTTCCAGGGTCCCACCATTTTATCATAATTATATAGGCCTGGTAAAAGAAGAGAACCTGATGAATGCTTTCCACGAGCATCAGAAAAGCGTGGTAAAAATTCTAAAAATATTACCGGAGGAAAAATGGAATTACCGGTATGAACAGAATAAATGGACAATAAAAGATATGGTTCAGCATTTAATTGATGCAGAAAGAATCTTTTGTTACAGGGCTTTACGGTTTTCCAGAAAGGACAAAACAGAATTACCAGGATTTGATGAAAATACTTTTGCTCTTTCTGCGGAAGCTCACCGGAGGACAGGGAAAGACTTAATAGAAGAACTTTCAACAGTGCAGCATTCATCAGCACAGTTATTTGCTTCCTTCAGCAGTGATCAACTTTCACAGAGTGGAATTGCAAACGGGAAGTCTGTTTATGTGGAAGCAATTGGATTTATTATTATCGGGCATGCTTTACATCATTTGAAAATATTGAGGGAGCGATACGGATTGGATAAAGATTCATGAAATAAAAAAGTAAAGGCACATCTATTAAACTAAAGAGATCCGTGCGTTTCTTGTTCATATAGAATTCTGTTCTTTAACTGAAGATTCAAGTTTTCCTTCCATTCAACCGGAAGAAATTAAATAAGTAAGTTCCTCCCTTCGGGTTATTCAAATAAAAAAGCCGCCATCAGGCGGCCATTTTTATAATCAAATTTATTAAAAGGTTTTTGTAGGTGTTGTTTTCCCCTTTGCTAAATTCTGTTGTATAACTATGTCATTGATCACTCTAACTGCTTCATCTACATAAATATCTTTACCCAGACTGGTTAGCCATTGCTTGTACCTTTCTGTTTTATCCTTATCAGCTGAATTATATCTTGATTCATCCTGTTTAAGATAGGAAACCTGCATACTATGGTCAAGCTTCACCAGTTTCTCAATTCTTTTCACAGCATCACGCGTTATTTTCTGTTCTTTACGGAATTGATTGATTTCAAGCGGGTATTCCCTATCGTCCTGTTTGGCAAGAACATCTGTTTCCTGTTTGATCAGCCTGAACACAGAGTCACTTCCAATCCGTGAATTTGCGAGATTTTTAATGGTCTGGAAATTATAACCAGGCTGCCACATTGTATAATTTGCTTTAGAAATTTCATCATACTTAAGGGCATATTCATTATCTCTTTCACGAAGTTTCAGGTATTCATAATAATCAGGAACCACAACATCCGGAACAACACCTTTCTGTTGAGTAGAACCTCCACTGATCCTGTAAAATTTCTGAAGTGTAAGTTTCAATGAACCCAGGTCAGAATTTGTAGACATATAATTTGATTCAGGGTCGAGGCCGAAACTGCGTTGAACCGTTCCCTTTCCGTAAGTGCTGGTGCTGCCTATTACAACGCCTCTTCCATAATCCTGGATAGCCGCCGCAAAAATTTCAGAGGCAGATGCACTGAATTCATTCACCATTACAGCCAGCGGTCCATCGTATAATACACCACCATCTTTATCCTTCATTACTTCAGGTTGGCTTTCACGTCCTTTCACCTGAACGATTGGTCCCTGGTCAATAAATAAACCTGCGATCTGAACGACATCATACAAAGATCCTCCGCCATTATTACGCAGGTCAATAACAATTCCATCTACCTTTTCGGATTTCAGCTTTTTAACTTCATTGGCAACGTCTACCGAGCTTCTGTGAGGATCTGATGGATCATTGAAGTTTGCATAAAATTCAGGGAGGAATATGTAACCGATTTTAGAAGTTCCCTGGTCAATCACTGCACTTCTTACATAGGTTTCATCCTGAACAATTTTATCACGGATGAGTGACACTGTCTTAAGTGTTCCATCTTTTTTGCGGAGTGTAAGCCTCACTTCAGTGCCCTTTTTGCCACGGATGATTTTTACAGCATCTTCAACAGTAAAGCCAGCGAGTTCAACCGGAGTATCCTTCCCCTGTCCTACCCTTACCACAATATCACCTACCTCAATTTCATTGGATTTTTGAGCAGGTCCACCCGGTAAAACACTTGATATTTTAATATTGCCTTCATCATTTGCCAGTTGTGCGCCGATACCATCAAAGGAACCACTGAGTTGTTCATCGAAATATCTTTTATCAACCGGAGGCATAAATTCTGTATAAGGATCCATCATTGAAGTGATGGTATTCACAAAAACACTGAATTTTTCATCATCATCAAACTTCAGGCGATAGCGCTCGAAAGTGCGGTCCATAGAAGCTTTAACTTTTTCACGTGCCTCTTTTTCAAGTTCTGCGTCAGTTTTTACAACAAAACCTTCTTTACCCTTGTTGCTTTCTTTCGCATCGAGAAGGTCGACATAACGCTGGAGAACAAGATATTTTAAATGTTTTCTCCAATCGTCGCGGCGGGCTTCCTCAGATGTCGGAAATTTTGTTCTCTTCGGGTCATTAACCACAGTTTCATTGATACTAAAATCAAACGGCTTAGAAAGTATGTCTGTATAAATTGCTACAATCTCATTGGATCTTTTATTAAAGATCTTGCCTGCTTCAAGAAAAAACTCAACGGGAGCACCTTTTATTTCATCATCTATTTTAGTAGCATATTTATTTAATGAATTGATATCATCCTGCAGGAAAATATCCTTGTCACCGTCAAGCTCCTCAAAATATTTATTGAAAACTTTTTTGGAGAAGTCATCATTGATATCTTTTGGATTATAATGACCCTGTCTTAAAATTTCTCCAACGATCTGCAGAATTTTTTCATACTTGGAAGGAGGATTGGATTTGTTAGATGTTCCCATGGTATTAAATGCAAGGAACACACCTGCGAAAATCAGAACAATCAAAAGGGGTAATCTCTTCATACTAATCAGATATTTAATTGCCTTAGGCATATCATCCAAATTTAGTTCA
>JBJMLW010000025.1:0-2709 GCA_045805105.1 Flavisolibacter sp.
AGCGAAATATTAAAATGGCCCGTCGCATGGATAGCCTTATGTCTTTCCGTACGATGTTCTTTGCAATCGGAGCAGCACACCTGGCAGGAGATTCAGGCGTGATCAGTTTACTAAGAAAGCGCGGCTTCCAGGTTGACCCGGTTTTTTCATCAAAGAAAATTCCCGGAGAAAATTTTATTAAAACGCTTGATAAAGTTTCATGGAATAAAGTAATGGATCCGGACAATCTTTATTCAATTCAAATGCCGGGCAATCCTTCTGATTATAATATGCTGGGACAGGCATTAAAGATGAAAATCTTTTTTGATCTGCCAACTATGACGTTTTACATGACAGGAGCTACTCTTTCAGCGGTTCACCTGGAATCGGATCTTGATAAAGTGTTTGGCAGTATTGCTGAAAGAATGGGCGTTGCTTCTTCTGATATCAAAAGAAAAAAAATAAATCAGAGCGGTATCATGGGTTTTGAAGGAAGCTTCGAAGCACCACAGGGATTTTATACACTGCACCTGCTTCAGAAAAATAATATTCTTTACATGATTATGGCTGGTTCGGCTAAAAAAATTAACCTGATGACAGATGATGTCCAGCACTTTTTCACGTCATTCCAGTCTATCGATGCACCAGCGCAAAAAAAGGAATGGGTAAAATTTGAATTACCTGAAAAAGCATTTTCTGTAATGCTTCCGGGGCAACCACGCGCAAACAGAATGGTTGATAAAAATGCTGAAGGTTCCGGATGGAATTTCACCACATATGATTATATCGATAATTCGAAGGCAATGTACTATGTTGCCCAGGTGCGCGATATTGGTCATGGGTACTACCTCGATGGAGATTCATCTTATTTTTCTTTATACCTCGAGGATTTCAGGAAAAAATTTGATACTGTTCTCAATACCAGGTGGACAACTTTCGAGGGATTTCCTGCATTTCATATGGAAGCGAAAACTGAAAAAGATAACCTTGTGTACAAGGTGTTCAATGTAATCCGCGGTAACCGCATTTATACAATGATGGTGGGCGGACAGGAGCCAATTGATTCATCCGATGAAAATTCATTTTTCAGTTCTTTCCGGATGCTGCCTTATGTATCATTTGAATGGAAGACTTACCATGCAAATGGTTTTCAAACTTCAGCACCCGGGCCAATAGTTAAGGAAAAGGAAGATGATCAAAAAGAACATTTTGTTTCATTCAATGCGGCAGAAGCAGTTTCCTATGAAGTATTCAGGGATGTGTATGATTCTCTTTTCTGGGCGGAAAATGACAGTGTATTTTTTGATGACCTCATAAAATCTGGACTCAATGTTGGTGATACTATTTTGAAAAAGTCTAAAGTTTTCATAGGAGGTCTTGAAGGTTTTGATTTACTCATACGCAAACCCGATAACAACAACCTCAAAAGGATCAGGATATTTTTAAATGGAGATACTTTATATACACTTGTTAGTTTTATTGCGAGCCAGTATATCAATAATCCGGATCATGAGCGGTTTTTTACCGACTTCAGGGTAAGTAAGGAACATAAAACAACCATTTTCCAGAACAAGGCAGCGAAATTGTTATCTGCAATGCAGACAACCGATTCGGTTACTTTTGAGAATGCTACTTCAGTATTCAATACAATAACTTTTACACAAAAAGATCTGCCTTTATTGCACAGGGCATTATTTTTTCAATATCGTGATGCTGGTGAAGGATCCAGTGTTCATGACAGAATTGTGCGTACCGTAATTGAACTTGCAGATACATCAACTGTTGGTTTTATAGAAAGAAATTATCACTCACTGGATAAAATCAACGAAGGTTTGAAATATCCGATCCTCAATATTCTCGCAACCATTCATACTTCCTATTCGTATGATGTACTTAAAAAACTTCTTTTTTCACGTCTTCCTGAAAAGGGAAATGCCTGGAACCTAGTTAGCAGTCTTTCCGATGCGCCTGAACTTACTAAATCTCTTTATCCCGATATCCTGCGATTAAGCAATGATAGTATATTCAGTTATGTTCTGGTAGCTGTAACAGTCGATCTTGTTGATAGCAATCTTTTGCAATGGAATGATGTAATTCCATACGAGAAAAACTTTTTAAATGAGGCACAGAAAATTCTGCAAGGGCTTAAAGAGGATAATGAACAATGGTGGATTGGAAATTTCAGGATACGTTTTATCAGTCGTTTCAATGATCAGGAATCTAATGATTTGCTGCGGGAATTTGTAAAGCTTCCCGGTATTGAAACCAAACAAAGTGCACTTCTGGCTCTTGCACGTAACAACCAGCCTTTAAACCCGGCCGACGTTGAAAAAGTTGCTACTGATAAATCTACAAGAGGTACCCTGTATGACGAACTGAAAAAAATGGGAAAAGAAAAGTTGTTCCCTGTAAAATATGCCACGCAGAAAAGCTTGTCCGAAAGCGAAATTCTTTCTCTTGCAAATGAAGAAAACGATCCAACATCCATTGTTTTCCTATCTGAAAAAACTGCTGTTTATGAAGGAAAGAAAAAACGGTTTTACCTGTACAGGGTTTCTTATTCCGGAAAAGATGGAACTGAAAAATCTTTCCTGGGAATAACAGGTCCGTATGAACTTTCCGGTGGAAAATTGCTTATTTCATCGGATGCAAGTGCTGTTTTATTTTCTGAACCTTATGACAGGCTGAGGGTGGACAAGCAATTAAGAGCGCATCTTGATGAGATAGAAA
>JBJMLW010000026.1:0-4509 GCA_045805105.1 Flavisolibacter sp.
ATGCGAATGATCATTTTATCAGCAAGCTGTTGAATCACCTTGTTGTAGCTGCACATATCTATGCAGGAAGTTACCTTGAGGCAACTATCGGATACAATCACCTTAGAAGAAGTGAACTGAATATGGGTGCTTCAGGTAATGGTCTCAATGGTTTTTCAATGGGCCTAAGAGTAAAATTTCAAAAGCTTCAGGTAATGTATGCACGCTCTTCTTACCAGCGGAATATTTCTTACAACCAGTTTGGAATGACACTCATGATGAACCAGTTTTTTGGAACAGGGAAACTCTAAGCTTCGAGCTGCGAGCCATGAGCTGCGAGCCGTTATAATAATAATCACTTCGTAAACGACCATCTGTGGACTGTGGGCTGTGGACTGTAGACTGTTCACTCACCCCATCATCCGGTAAATTTCAAATGCTTCAGCAAAGGGTGTATCGCACTGAATTCCTCTCACTGAAGCTAATGAACGGATAAAATCTTCATTCATATACTTTCTATGTGCTTGCGATTTGTATTCTTTTAACGATTGCAGTTTTGATTTCATCTGGCTTTCTTCAATTTTTTCAAAATACACAGGTTGGAAGCGTGGATTGTTCCACGGAAGTTCATAACCAACCAGGTTACTGCTTTTGAATGCACGCATTCCTTCTGCATAAATTACCTGGTGGTCCTGGTGAACATCGTGTTGTGCAGGAAGGAAAACGATTTGCGGTTTCAGGTTGCTGTTTATTTTTATCAGTTGGTCTAATATTTCTTGCCTGTGGTCGGAAAATTCGCGAACCTGGTAATCGAAAAACATTACATTCTGTACACCGAGCATCTTCATAGCTGCACGACATTCTTTTTCGAGTGTGTCTCCAGCAAAGCCAGTGGGAAGAGAGTGTGAACAAGTGGAAAAAGCAACGTATGTAACGTTTTTCCCTTCAGAAATATATTTCGCTATTGATGCTCCGCAACCCAGTTCACCATCATCGGTATGGGGGGCAAGGACAATGATGTTTTTTGAATTGAGCATAAATTCAAAAGTAAAAATTAAAAATTCAAAAAATCAGATTGTGCATTGTTATATCTGTTGGCAGGTGTCTGAATGTTATCATGCCTTCCCTAGCTGGAAGTTTCGAAACTTTGGATAATGATTAAGTAGCACTAATAAATTTTTGGGATGACAGACCCGAATGATAATTCATTCAATATAGTTTTTCGTTTCAGCTTTCACGATTCATGACTGCATTTGCTTTTGCCTGCTCCCTCACCAGGTCTGTCAATTGCTTTTCCATCCTTCGTATGCGCGCATATAATTTTAATGCAACGAACAAAAAGAAAAGTATGCAGATATAAAAAAGCAAATCAGCGCCGCGGCCAACACCCAGTTTGTTTGCAATGCGGCTGGTTTGTTCGGGAAATAAAATAAAATAGACACCGAGACCTGCAAAAATAAAATATACCAACAGGTCGAAGATGGCATTCCGGACACGGAAGATGGAATAGAGGAGAAGTGCCAGCACACCGCAGATCAGTAAAACCTGTATTCCTGTCATCCGAAGATTTTATTTAAAAGTAGGTCAAAAAAAATACGGAAAGCATCAGGCAGTTTCTGTCCTTTGTCCCGTGAATAATTCGTATACCTGATATTTACCGGTACTTCAGCATAGCGCAATTTATTTTTCCGTACAATGGAAATGATTTCTGTAGCATGCGCCATCCTGTTTTCGCGAAGCTTCATTTTGCCGGCAGCTTTCGGATTCATAACCCGCAGTCCGTTGTGTGCGTCGGAAAGTAATTCACCAGTAAATAAAAAGTTTATAAACCGCGCAAATTGAAGAAGCAATTTGCGTTTTAGAGAAAGGTTTTGACCGGATCCTTCCAGGAATCGTGATCCGAAAACTATATCTGCATCCTTTGCTTTCAGTTGTCCGATCATGATAGAGATGTCATGAGGATCGTGTTGTCCATCACCGTCGAATGTAACGATATAGGCGGGGTCCATCTGCAATGCATACTCAATTCCTGTTTGCAATGCAGCTCCCTGGCCTAAATTAACCTGGTGCCTTAAAAAATGTACAGGTAAGTTTTGCAAATGAATTAATTGGTCAGAAATGGAACCATCATCAACTATAATTACTGTATAGTCGAGCAAATGCAATTCCTGCGCAACCTGTCGGAGCACTGGCCCTTCATTGTAAACAGGAACCACGATAAAAATATTTTGGTTATTCAGGTTTGACATACACGGCATAAAATGTAAATCCATCAAACTGGCCGTCTGGCTGTCTGCTGGAGATAAATGGTACAAACCTGTCCTTTTTTTCATCGTCAAGCACTACTAAAAGTAACACAGGCTTTGAAGTTTGCAGCGAATCCATATTGTTTACCTGTTCAACGGGGTATAAAATAGGAACGTGGTTATACAGACTAATCCTGCTGTTCATATAACTGGAAGCAGTAACAACTACGTGGTCCACACCAAACTCTTTTTTCTTTTTACGAATAAGATGATCGGCATACTGCTGGAATCTTTCTTCGTACTGCCAGCTGTATTCTTCTCTTCCGATAAAAACACGCCTGGCATCAAATGCCAGTCCGCGGATTGTTTCAGGAAGTAGTAAAACAATGATTATATATGGAACGTATTTCCATTTTCCGATTCTCGCCTGGGGGTGAACAAAATAAATAAATATGCCCGCATGAATAAGCACCACCGGCAGTCCGTAATACCTGGCTTCTTCCAGGTATGTCCAGAAAAGTCCGGGAATGATTTCTTCTTTTGCTACTGTCAGTGAAAGAATCAATAGCAATGCAGTAATAGTTATGGAAACGAACCATGAGATGACAAAATACGATTCGGCTAAAGCAATATTTTTCAACCGCGAACGGAAGATGAAAGTAAACAGGTAACAGGTAAAAAGAACAAATAAAATCCAGTGAATTACCTGGTAACTTATAAAGACGAGGTGATAAAAATCTTTGCCAGGTAGCACGCCGCGTACACTTCCCGGCTGTACAACTGCACCCGGAATAAAAGGATAGGCAGCTGCAAGATGGCCTGGAAAAAAACCGCGTTCGGGAGAACTGATATAGGCAGCGGATCCGCTTACCGACTTCTGGTATACAAGCAATGCTGCAACTGCGATCAGCAGAACAGCAAATGATAACAATCCTGTCCGGGTTAACCCTCTTTTCCGGTTTTTCAATCCATATGCAACAAGGAACAATGGGATAAGAAATGCAACAGGTATAAAAAGGTATTTAAGAAAAGCTATGATAACCAGTAAAGAAGAAAAAAGAAAAATCCTGAATGCTAATAATTTTTCTTTTTTAAGAATAGCAATCGTGAAATAAAATGCGGTAACGAAAAGTGAAATGCCGATTGCATCCGTGGAAGCAACCACATAAAAATAATAAAGGAAAAAACCTGTAATAAAAGTATACATGTTTACCAGGTGCAATGGTACATTCAAAGCCTTCAACAGCTTTCTTGATGAAATGATCAGCAGCCATGCGGAAAGAATATCAACAAAAATGCCGGCAGTAACATAATTACCCGTGAGAAAATAAAAAGGAGCAAGAAGAAAAGAATAACCGGGAGGCCAGTTGATCAGTGGCTCATAAAAAGTGCTGGATAAATCACCGGGAAGCACTTTGGCTAGACTAACCCCATGACCATGTAACAAATTCTGGGTGGCCATTACCTGGAAAGACCCATCAACCCTGATATTAAAAAAATAAACCAGTTGAATTACTCGGCTGATCATCGCCAGGCCAACCACGACAAAACCTGCACGCTTTGATGACAATATTTGTTTTAACCGGCTGGTGTACGCATTCATGAAAAGTTCTTTGCTAGTCCATAATTACAGGAAGCTTCGATTCCCAAAGAAAAACAGACGAATCTTTCAACAAAGGAAGTCTTTGCTGAAACATCCCATTGAACAAAACCCGGAATTGGTTCACTGGTGTCATGCCATCATAAAAACCTTTGTAATTACCTGATGGTGAAAAAATGGCATCCAGGTTCATGAAATGATATTTTTTATCTACTTCTTCCGAAAATTCATGAAAGCCATGATCGCTCATCAGCATTATTACCGGTGGTTTTGGTGATTTCTCTTTTATATAATCGATCAGGCTTAAAAATTTATTATTGGAATATTGCAGGTAGCCAATGTATGCATTCCTGTTCAGTTTGTAAGAATCAAAAAGGAGACTGTCGTTTGTGAGTTGTCCTGCACTGTCAAAAAAATAAGGATGGTGGGGCATGATCAGGTGCGTATAAATAAATTTCGGCTTCGCTGACTTCCTTCCTGCGAGGTCCCGTGTAAGACTATCAAGGATCCTGTTGTTGTACATGTTGTTTCTGCGCAGACCTTCAATTTCTTCATCAGATGCGAAATGAAACCAGAGGTCATGATATACACGACCAAGAAGGGTGCGTGCAGTAAATAGTCTTCGTGACGGGAAATATAAACTTCTTACCGCCTTTGATTCTCCATTGATATCTAAGAATGAAA
>JBJMLW010000027.1:0-2361 GCA_045805105.1 Flavisolibacter sp.
CAGAGCTGGGTGTTCAGGTAGCTGTTGTAATAGGAGGCGGAAACATTTACCGGGGTATGAATGAAGCCGAAACAGGTATTGAGCGGGCGCATGGAGATTATATGGGTATGCTTGCTACTGTTATCAACGGAATGGCCCTGCAGGCAGCATTGGAAAAAGTTGGCGTTTATACACGTTTGCAAAGTGCCATTAAAATGGAACAGATTGCGGAACCCTATATCAGAAGAAGAGCCATCAGGCACGTGGAAAAGGGAAGGGTGGTGATATTCGGTGCCGGAACAGGTAATCCTTATTTTACTACCGATACGGCAGGTTCATTGCGTGCAATTGAAATCAAAGCCGACGTGATCATGAAAGGAACAAGGGTTGATGGAATTTATACAGCAGATCCAGAAAAAGATCCTTCTGCAACCAAGTTTGGTGTGATTACCTTTCAGGAATGTATTACCAGAAAATTGAATGTAATGGACATGACAGCCTTTACACTTTGCATGGAAAATGAATTACCTATTGTTGTATTTGATATGAATAAACCCGGTAACCTGCGCAAGGTTGTTACAGGGGAAAAAGTTGGTACATTAGTTACAAGTTAACCTTCATTTACACAGTAAGTTTTCAGAAATAATTCTTAGATTGTCTATCGAAACTTACTGGAACTCTCACAGACTGACTGCATGATCATTAGTGCTATTGACCTCACACTGGTAGCTTTTATTGCCCTACCCTTAGGCGCCATTATACTCGGCGTCACCGTTTATTTTTTTCTTAAAACACAGGCTTCTCTTCGTGAAACAATTGAGGTAACACAATTGAGATCTGCTACGAAGATTAAAAAGGAAACTCCTAAAAAACAAAAGCGCGCTGTCAGTGATTTACTAAAGAAATTTTCCAGGAAAAAAACAACACCTGATGCGCCTGACGTTACAATGATCAGTGCGAGAAAAATTTCTGCTACACCTGAATCGGTTATACAGGAATTGAAAATTACAATTGCACAGCAACAACAGGTGCTCAATACATATCTCGACAAAGTTGAAGAACTCGAAGACGGAGGAAAGGGCCAACTACGTCAATTGAATAACGATTTGCAAAAAGAGATCAGCAAACTTCATAACATCATTGAACAGAAAGATCACGAACTTGATGAAATGGAACAAAGGGCTCTGGGTGCGCAGAAAATGGCGGGAAAAATTGATGAAGTGTACCAGGAGTTTGAACAGTTGCAGTTAAAAATGATGCACCTTGAAAAGCAGGCAAACCGTGCCAATAATCTTGTTATGGAACTCGAAGATACAAAGCAATCTTACGAGCAGGTGTATCACGAACTGACCAGGAAGCAGGAGAAGCTTGAAGAACTGATGAATGAAAACCAGCGGATGCGTGCTGATATGAATATGCTGGAAGATAAATTGTCTGAAGCGAATCTTCAAAGACAGCAGCTGCAGAAAAAAGTTCAGTTTCTACAGGAACTGAATGCCGACATGCAAAGTCTTTCAGACACAAATAAAAAACTTCAAACGGAATTGCGCCGCATCGGTGAACTTGAAAGTATGTTGAACATGATGGCGCAGGAAAGAGATTTTTTACTGAAGAAAAAGAACAAAGAGTAGAGCAAGCGGCGAGCTACGAGCTTTGAGACCTTGTATGAAAATTTAGAAAAACTAACGGCCCTTCCGTGTGATCTGCGATTTCATAATTTTTTTGTGATTGTTTCTTGTCCCGGAGGGACAAAGGGTCGCTAGCAAAAGTCCCCCAAAATACATTTGCTCCGTAGGAGCAACACACTTATGGAGTTTTTTAATTAGAATTTAATTAATTCAAAATTGCATATTGTTTTATTGCTACATCAAAGAGCTGTGCTCCTACGGGGCATTAGGTTCACTTGTCTCTTATCTTCTACCGACCCTTTATCCTAACAGGGTAATAAACTTCCATCATGCAATATTTGAAATAAAAGTTAGCTAATGGTTTCTCGTCACTCATTACGACCTGGGAGAGTTAAGAATTTAATTCAACAAACAAACGAACCTTCAGTGAAACCTGCCTGCCGGCAGGCAGGTCTGAGATTTCGTAATTTTTCTGTGATTGTTTATCATCTTTGTAGTCCAATGTAATTTTTAATGAGTCAATCCATTGCCGACCTCCGGAGAGAATATTCATCACAAAGTTTAATGGAATCTGATGTTGCCTCCAATCCAGTGAGCCAGTTTGAAAAATGGTGGAATGAAGCACTGGAAAGTGCCATTATGGAACCTAATGCAATGACACTTGCAACCGCATCAAGTGATGGTATGCCATCTGCGAGAATAGTTTTATTGAAAGGATTTAGCCAGCAGGGTTTTGTTTTCTATACAAATTATA
>JBJMLW010000028.1:0-4180 GCA_045805105.1 Flavisolibacter sp.
ATGGTTTACGGCCATCGCAGCAGTGACTTTGAAAAGTTTTGTAGCAACATCATAACCAAGCAGGCAAACATTCTGTACCGACTGCACTTCCTGGGTTGTAAAATTCCGCCCTGCATGGATGGAGAATCCATTTAATAAAAGATAATTTTCGTCGGCGCCGAAGAGGAAAACATTCGGACTTGTTTTGCGCGACTGGTAAGAAATGATTGAATTTCTGTCGGCAAAGCATGAGATACCCGCAGTGGAAGGAAAATCATAATTCTGAACAAAAAGTTCTGCTTCTTCCTGGCTGATAGGTTTGTCGAGACTTGACTGTTTTTGTTTTTTTGCATTTTTCTTTGAAAGCTTTACATCGGAATTTCCATTACTGATGCGAATGTTCCGTTCCTTGTAACGGATGGTAAATCCATCAGCGCCCATTGTTGAAAAACTTTCTGTAAGTTTCTGGTTCATCGCTTCAATGGCAGTGATGATGCCGACGAGTGCCATAATACCGAAGGCAATAATGGCAACTGTAATGCCGGTGCGTAATTTATTACTGCGCACCGTTCTGAAGGCAAGCGATAAAACGTCAGTTAAGTTCATGCCGGAACAGGCTGACTAAATTAGTAAACCTGCCACACTTCCCATTTTATTTTTACTCAGAAATAAAGCCAGTTGGTAAGAATGCCGGGGAAGATGCCCAGGAGTATAGTTATTGCAGCCAGGACAATCATGGTAATCCTGAATCCCGGAGAAAATTGTATCACAGGCACATTCCCTTCCTTGAAATACATGGCCTGGATCAGCCTGAAATAATAATAGACACTAATGGCAGCCATCAGAACGGCAAAAATGGCAAGCCAAATACTACCATTATCAACGGTGGCGCGCAACATATAAAACTTTGAAAGAAAACCTGCGGTGAGTGGTATCCCTGCCAGGGAAAATAGAAAGATCACGAGTGTCATGGCCATCACGGGCTGATGCCTGGCAAAACCATTGAATGATTCGAATGTATAATCATTCATTTTTACAAGAATGGCAAATATGCCTATTGTAGCAAATGAATAGGCTGCCGTATACAGGATAAGACCTTCACGGGCATCGCTGTTCAGTGCATAAACTGCCAGCATCATAAAACCCGCCTGTGAAATACTGGAATAAGCGAGCATTCTTTTTACGCTTTGCTGGAAAACAGCAGTAAGGTTGCCGATGAAAAGAGTGGCAGCCGCCACAATTGCAATCAGCAGTTTCCATTGTGAATGAATATTGCCAAATGAATCACTGAACAACCGCATGAAGGCAATAAAACCGGCAGCTTTCACAACTGTTGCCATAAAAGATGTAAAAACAGTTGGTGCTCCGTCATACACGTCCGGTGTCCAGAAATGAAATGGCGCGGCTGAAACCTTGAACGACATGGAAAAAAGAAGCATCAGCATGCCTGCAGTGATCAGTACGGGAACTCCGGCTTCTGTTATTGTATGATTGACGGTATAAAATGTTCCGTTGGCACCATAAATCAGTGCTATTCCCATCAGCATCAAACCCGTGGAAAATGATCCCAACAGGAAATATTTCAGTGAAGCTTCATTGCTTTTAAGATTTCTTTTATCACTACCGGTAAGTATGTAAAGCGGAATAGACATGATCTCTATGCCAAGGAAAAGCATCAGTAGCGATTTGAAGGAAGCACTGATGACAACACCACTGAGAATAAAAAACAGGAGTGCAAAATAATCAGCATAGTTCACACCAACCTTCTCCATGTCAGTAGATGAAAGTAGAAAGAACGCTAACGTGGAAAGATTCGCAACAAGTGTAAACAGCATGGCAAATCGATCAAATACAAGCATCCCCCGTGTATCAATATTAAAAAAATGAATGCCGCGCAATTCAAATATGTTCACAACGATTACCAGGCACATTAAAACAAGTGCCAGCATTCGTATTGTATTTTTATTATTCAGCAGGAAAGAGCTGAACATCATCACAACACCGCAAATCGCCGAAAAGATTAATACGTCCATATTATTTTACAATGACATTGGCAACATTTATTTCCCTGAGCAAACCATCAACAAAACCATTTGTCAGGTTTAATAAAGGTTGCGGATAAATACCAAAAACAAGAATCAGCAATACAATCATTCCCAAAGCAAATTTTTCATGAATCCTTATATCATGGCCCGAATCAGTGCGTGTATTCGTTGGGCCAAAAAATATTTTCTGGATCATCGTAAGCGTATATACTGCTGCAAGAATGATACTGAGTGCAGCCAGAACCGCGAATACAATATGATACCTCGTTACTGACGAACTCCAGATGCCATTGAACATCAGGAATTCACCAATAAAACTGTTAGTGAGAGGCAATGCAATATTCGCGAGGGCAATGATTACCAGGAATGCTGTAAGTGCAGGAGCTTTCTGTGCAATTCCACCAAGCTCTGATAATTTTCTTGTACCGAACTGACGTTCTATTAAGCCTGCAACTATCCACAGTCCGATGATGTTGATACCATGATTAAACATTTGGATCATCACTCCCTGCATACCCGAATGGTTTTCCGCAAATATGGTAACGGCCATGAGGCCAATGTGTGCAATGGATGAATATGCGATCAAACGCTTCAGATCATCCTGCTGCATTGCTATGACCGATGCGTAAATAATTCCGATAACTCCAAGACTCATGGCTACATCACCCCATGAATACGCAGCTTCGGGTACAACAGGAAGAACCCAGCGCAGAAGACCAAAGACACCCATTTTTACCATCAGTCCACTTAGTACCATGGTAACACTGGGAGGCGATTGTTCATAGGTATCCGGTTGCCACGTATGAAAAGGAAACACGGGCATCTTCACTGCAAAGGCTGCAAAGAGTAACCAGAATACAAGTGTCTGCTGATCGGACCGAAGATGAAGGTTGTAAAATGATTCAAGTGCAAAAGACCGGTCGCTTGTCTGGAAATACAGGTACAATAAAGCTATCAGCATCAGCACGGAAGCCGTGAACGTATAAATAAAAAATTTGAATGTTACCTGGATCCTTCTTTCACCTCCCCAGCCAGAGCAAAGAAAATACACAGGAACAAGTGCCAGTTCCCAGAAAAAATAAAACAGAAGTGCATCAGTGGCAGTGAACACACCAATCAGGCCTGCCTGTGTTAGTAACATCAGACCGAAGAAATTATTGGGCCTGCTATATTCAACTTTCCATGTTGCAATGAGAATGATGATATAAGATATAGTTGTGAGGAGACACAGGATCATTGACAATCCGTCGAGCTCAAGTGAAAACCTGCTGCCAAGACTTCCCAGCCATTGTGTTGAATAAACAAGGGAAGATGAATTGGGCCGGATGGCATTGAAATACTTTAAAACATTTACCAGGAGTACAAGGGATCCCAATGCGCTTATCATGGCAATGATCCTGACCATCCTGTTATCTTTTATAAAAAAAGATATCAGCCCGGCAATCAATGGAAGAAGAAATAAAAATAAAACCGTCATATTATCTGAATAAGACCATGGACAATAGACCATGGACCATAGTCTATTTTCTTATAAAAAATTCAAGTACAAAAAATATGACCATGCTCACAACCATCAGAAGTACATAGCTTCCAACCTGCCCGCTTTGCAACCAGCGCAATTGCCTGCCAGTGTAATTCACGAGTCTTCCCACACCGTTTACAAGACCATCTATACCGCTCTTTTCAAAGTACCTGCCTGCAAACACACCGAGCTTATTCACGGGTCTCACAATTATAGAGTCATATAATTCATCAACATACCATTTGTGTTCGAGCACCTTTCCCATTGCGGTTGTTTTTTCCTCCCGGTAAGAGCGATAGCGTACCCAGGCAATTATAATGGCAATGATTGCAACTATGGTAGTTACACCCATCAGTAAATACTCGGTATTATGTTCGATGTGAAATTCAACAGGAGGGATAGCTTCTTTTAAAAAGCTGGAAAGTCTTTCACCACCTTCCATAAAAATATCCGGTATACCTACAAAGCCACCAATAATGGAAAGAATGGCGAGTATCACAAGAGGAATGGTCATCGCAGCCGGGCTTTCATGAACGTGATGCCTTTGCTCGTCCGTTCCACGGAATCCGCTAAAGAATGTGATGAACAGTAGACGGAACATGTAGAACGCAGTAAGTCCCGCCGTAAGCAATCC
>JBJMLW010000029.1:0-14045 GCA_045805105.1 Flavisolibacter sp.
CAACAGACATTTCTCCCATCATTGCTTTTAGTACAAACGAGGGAATATGCACCGGCACAAAAAACTTCTGCCGTTGGCTGGCAATCGCCAATATTAATCTCCGGTTGCTTACAGGATTTGGCGACACTCCATTATAGATACCAGAATATTGTTTCTTTTGCAAAACATCCGAATACATCTGTACAAGGTCCTCGAGATGGATCCAGCTGATTACCTGTTTACCACTTCCCAAAATCGTCGCCATACCGAATGGAAGCGTCTTTTTAAATTCAGGATAAGCACCACCTCCATTACCCAGAACAATACCTGTTCGAAGGATCACCAATCGTATTCCCAGAGATGCTGATAAAGCAACAGATCCTTCCCATGCTTCTGAAAGTCTTCCCAAAAAATCTTCTGCCGGTTTAGAACCTTCAACAAATGGTGAAGGATTTGGTATTACAGGGTCTGCGCCATAAAATCCAATAGCAGATGCAGAAACTATGGTTTTGACATTATTAGGCGTTTCCTTAAGAACATTCATCAGAAGTTGAGCACTCTTTACGCGGCTTTCAAACAATTCTTTTTTTCTTTCTGGCGTCCATCTTTTGTCAGCAACACCCGCACCTGCAAGATGTACGACTGCATCTGCATTGAACAATACTTTCCTGTCAATAATTTCAGCTGAAGGGTCCCAATAAGAATAAGAAATATTCTTTAACGGAGACTGATTATTGCGTGAACGGGTAAGGACAACGATATTATTCCCTTCCCCGGCAAGTTTCTTTGCCAATGCAGATCCAATAAAGCCAGAACCACCTGAAATCAGAATATTTGCCATGATAATATACAAAGGAACGCAATGTTGTTTGGTATGCCGAATCCAAGGATTTGTATAATTGACATTGCACTTGCGGCGCGTACACATTATCTTCATTTAAATTCTACACCATCCAATGAGTTCAGTTCTTTCGATCAACAGCCTTACCAAGTATTATGGATCCATACAGGCACTGAATAATGTTTCCTTCTCAGTGCCGCATGGTAGCGTGTTCGGGATCCTTGGTCCTAATGGTAGTGGAAAGACAACCATGCTCGGGATCATCATGGACATTTTAAAACCTACTTCAGGGAGTTACAATTTTTTTGATAAGGTGCCTGATGAAAATACCAGGAAACAGATTGGCACATTGCTGGAAACTCCGAATTTCTATCACTACCTGTCCGGAGAAAAGAACCTTCGCATCGCCGCAGAAATCAAAGGAAAGGGCTTCAACCAGATTGAATCTGTCCTGAAAAAAGTAAATCTTTTTGAAAGAAGGAAAAGTAAATTCAGTACATACTCCCTTGGTATGAAGCAAAGGCTTGCGATTGCTTCCTGTCTTTTAGGGGATCCGGGTGTTCTGGTATTTGATGAACCTACAAACGGGCTTGATCCGGCTGGTATTGCGGAAATAAGAGAACTGATGAAGCAACTGAACCGCGAAGGTAAGACCATCATCATGGCAAGTCATATTCTTGATGAAGTAGAAAAGGTTTGTACCCATGTTGCCATTGTACAGAAAGGCACATTAAAAACTGTAGGCACGGTGAAGGAAATCCTTTCGCACTCTGCCGATGCTTCACTAGTTATTGAAATTTCTTCTGACGACATGATGCAATTACAACATACTATAAAGAATATGCAGGGTATCCTGGAATCACACGTTAACGGTGACGTTGTGGAACTTGTATGCCGTGAAAATGTATCTGCTTCTGATATTAATAAATACTGTTTCGAAAGAGGCATTATTCTGAACCTGCTTCATGTAAAACGGAAGTCACTTGAAACAACATTCCTTGAACTTACCGGGAAAGTGAGCGAACGTTAAACCATCATCAAAGTTTATGTTACACCTTTTAAAAATAGAATGGCTTAAGATTAAAAATTACAGAGCCTTCTGGGTATTCAGCATATTTTATCTTGTCAGCATTTTCTTAATTAACTATATCGGGTGGACAACCAATAACAGGCTTGTTTCAGAACACCCTGAAGCAGGACAGATATTCGTGAGTCCTTTTTCATTTCCGAAAGTATGGCAAACTGTAGGCTGGATGAGCAGCTGGTTACTTTATTTACCAGGGATGCTCGTAATCATGTTAATGGTAAATGAATTCAACTTTAAAACTCACAGGCAGAATGTAATTGATGGCCTTAGCAGGAGCCAGTTCATTAACGTAAAAATTCTGATGGCTGTTATACTGGCTATTGTTATCACTTTAATCAACACCCTGACTGCATTCTATTTCGGTTCTATCTCCAGCGGATCATTTTCAACAGACGGCATGGCTAACATTTTCTACGTTTTCATACAGTCTATTGCATATATATTTTTTGCTCTCATGCTCGCTGTTTTATTCCGGCGAAGCGGACTTGCCATCATAGTATTTATATTATATGGACTGATTTTCGAATGGCTCATCACAGCATTGCTAACATTCAATTTCCATGTTGCGCCATATGGCTATTTCCTTCCGCTCCAGGCATCAGATGTTCTGCTTCCAATTCCCTTTGGTAATAAATTATTTTATCCGGAAACCCCCGCGCCATACATAATGGTCATCGCCATTCTCGTTTATATTTCTGCGTATGTATTTTTTGCGAGGAGAAAATTTTTGTATGATGATCTTTAGGAACCTTCGCCCTATGAATTTGGCGATTCCTGAACGCAAGGAAATATTCAATATTCAATGATCAATGATCAATGGCTTCTTAGAATATTCAGACTAATTGATCACGCAGATGTTATTTACTTTCCTTTTTTATAAAAACCATGTATCAAAATAATCACTTTCGAGTTTGCGTAAACATTCTCAATATACACGACCATCTCCGGTAAACAGTTAAGTGAGAACACACATCCAAATCTTTCTGTGTAATCCGTGCTATCTTATAAAATCATCTGTGATCCCTCCGCGAAATCCTTATTCAATCCGCGAAATCCGCGACAAAAAACAGTACAATTCGCATACACATTCAAACTCCTCTGTGTAATCAGTGCAATCCTTATAAAATCATCTGTGATCCCTCCGCGCAATCCGCGACAAAAAAAATCCCCCCGGATTACCAGGGGGAACAACTAAAAACACAAGCCATTCGGCTATTAAACGAAACATTAATCTGGTTTCTTTCCATCGAGAAAAGTATTGATCGTGCTGATCGTAGCACTACTGTTCCCTTCAGGTCTAACTGTATAATTGCTGTAAAAATTTTCTACCGAGGAGGGGCTATTATATAATTCCATATTGCGGCGGATGTATGCCGGAACCGATTCAAACTCGTTGTTGGGATCAGCCGCATTAATGTTAAACGACAGATTGCGCAATTTCTGTAGTCTATCAGCTGATCTCTTTTTCTGGTCCGCTGCCACGTCCTGCAAAGTAGGTTCATCGGCTTGGGACAATTGTGGTGTTTGAGTCTGGTGGCTCATTGGCGTCTCCGCCGCTGGAATGTCGTTACGTATCACCAATTGCATGTCGATAGTTTCCGGATCTTCAACTTTTGCAACAGGTGCCGGAACCGGTTCTTCTTCAGATTTAGAAGTGGATACTTCAGGTTTTGTATCTGCGTAGATATTGGATGGACGTGCAAGATATCCCCCCGACGCTGCAGACGTCGCAGAGCTATTTTGTTTCGGCGTTGACGCCGGATTTTCGCTTGCTAAAATGGACTGCCGTAATTTATCGAACCTTTCATCGAGCCATTGCTTTTTTCTCTCAAGTTCCTTTTTCTCCTCATCCGCTTCCGCTTTTTCATCGCGTATCTTTAAATGTAGGTGAACCGGCTGAGAACTTTCATCTTCTTTTTCCCCCACGAAATCCACACGTTCGATGTGTATATCGTTTTCAGAATTTTGCGTCAGTTGCATTGATATTTCTGAAATATTTTCTTCCTCTATCAGCTTAGGTGCTAACAAATCCTCAACTATGGGTGTGGTGGTGGCTTGCGGCTTTGGGAAGTTTTGCTCTCCCAATGTCATTAAAATTTTTTCTTCTTTTTTTGAATCATGTTTGGGTGTAGTTCTTTCAGTAAAAGGATCTTTATACTGAAAACCTGTCGCAATAAGTGTAATCCCTATCTTGCTTCCAAGGGTATTATCGTATCCAAGTCCAAGAATCACGTCTGTATTTTCTCCCGCCTGGCTTAACAGGTGGTTTTGTATGATCTCCACTTCATCCATAGTAAATTCATGATCGCCCTCGGAAGAATTGATATTAATAAGGATCCATTTGGCACCGCGGATTTCATTATCGTTAAGAAGTGGTGAATTGAGTGCTTCTTCAATAGCACGCTGTGCGCGGTCTTCACCATCACAGGCAGCATTACCAAGAATTGCAACACCACCGTTTTTCATTACTGTACATACATCTGCAAAGTCTACGTTAATCTGGCCTGTACTGTTGATTACATCAGTTATACATTTGGCGGCAGTAGCAAGAACATTATCTGCTTTTGCAAATGCCTCTCGCATTTTGAGGTTTCCAAACTGGTGACGGAGCTTATCATTGCTGATCACAAGTAGTGTATCTACATATTGCTTCAGGTTTTTTATTCCTTCTTCCGCCTGTTGCTGGCGTTTTTTTCCTTCATATGCAAATGGTGTTGTTACAATACCTACAGTGAGTATGCCAAGGTCTTTGCAGATCTTTGAAATAATTGGAGCCCCTCCGGTTCCGGTACCTCCGCCCATTCCTGCTGTAACAAAAGCCATTTTTGTATTTACTTCCAGGATGCCTTTTAATTCATCAAGCGATTCTTCAGTGGCCTGCCTGCCAATTTCAGGATTAGCACCTGCACCAAGTCCTTGCGTGAGGTGTGGTCCCAGCTGAACTTTATTTGGAACACTGCTTTGAGCAATAGCCTGTGCGTCTGTATTACAGATGATGAAATTAACACCATCAATATTCTGTGAATACATGTGGTTAACTGCATTACTGCCGCCACCGCCTATACCGATGACTTTTATAATGGATGATTTTTCTTTAGGAAGATCAAAATGTATCATAAAAATGGTTTGTGCCGTTATGCTTACACGCGTAACAACGGATTATGGAATTTTAGTTGTTGTTTTTAAATCGTTTAATAGCATTAGCTATTTATTACAGTTGCTGGTCTTCTTCTTCTTTAAAGATTTCTATCAGGCTTGTTTTGAATTTTCCCCAGAAGTTTGACATTCCTCTCCGGCGGTCTTCTGTTGCAATACCTCCGCGTTCGTCAACTTCTACCGGTATTTCTTCCATTGCAGTTTTGAGGCCTTCGGGAACTTCAACTTTCCTGAATGTGCTTTCAAACTGCTTGCGTTTGTGTTCATAATCATCATAACCTTTAAGAATAAGACCAAGACAGGTAGCATAAGTTGGCTTCGCCAATTCTTCTATATGGCCAGCAGCCAGGTGTTCTGTAGGAAGTCCGATTCTTGCATTCAGCCCCGTAACATATTCGGTCAGCTGTATCAGGTGTTTCAATTGTGAGCCACCACCGGTAAGAATGATACCACCATTCAGCATTTTATTATCAAGACCTACCTGTTTCAGATGATAGGTAACAAAATCCAGTATTTCACTCATACGTGCCTGGATAATATTCGCAAGGTTTTTCACACTGATTTCTTTTGCCGGCATACCACGCAGTCCCGGGATGGTAATGTAAGCATTGGCCTTTGCTTCATTGGAAAGTGCGCTTCCAAATTGCACTTTCATTTGTTCAGCCTGTGTTTTCAATACACCTAACCCGGTCTTGATATCATTAGTAATATTTTCACCTGCAAAAGGAATGACGGCTGTGTGTTTCAGAATGCCTTCATAAAAAACGGCAAGGTCGGTTGTACCACCACCAATATCAACAATTGCAACACCGGCTTCAAGGTCTTCCTGAGCCATTACTGCAGCTGATGAAGCGAGTGGTTGCAGTACAAGATCTTTGGTAACAAGACTTGCCTTTTCAACCGCGCGGTTAATATTCCTGATCGCGTTTTTGTCGCCGGTGATGATGTGAAAGTTCGCTCCCACTTTTACACCACCATATCCAATGGGATCCGGAATGTTCTGGAAATTGTCTACTGTATATTCCTGCGGTATCACATCAATGATCTGGTCTCCGGCAGGAATATAGGTTTTGTACTGATCGGAGATCAGCTGGTCAATTTCCCTTTGTGAAATTTCATTTTCAGTGTCGTGTCTTACAATATCGCCTCTTGTCTGCAAACTTTTAATATGGTGGCCTGCAATGCCCACATACACTTCATTTACTTCAAGATTTGGATTGGAAGCATAACAATTTTCAAGAGCAGTTTTAATCGCCTTGATTGTTTCATCGATGTTTAAAACCTGACCGTGCTTTACGCCATTTGAATTAGACCGGCCAAAGCCGAGAATCTCCAGTTTGCCGAATTCATTTTTGCGGCCGGCAATCACCGCAATTTTGGTGGTTCCAATGTCAAGCCCCACAATAATTGGTTGCTCGTTGTTCATGGTATGTTGTTTTTAGTTGTTTTAATCACGGATTTTACGGATCAGAAAGGATTACGCGGATTGGGTGGTTTATGTAATTCGTTTATTACCAAAAACAGCCAATCCTTATTTACCTCCATTACTTCCTTTCATTTCACTTCTTTCTTGCCACTTTCGGTTCTCTTAATTTTAAAACGCTATTAAAAAATGAGCCTTACTATAAGTCGCGAACGCATGGCGAGCAGCGCACAGCAATTCCTCTACCTGTTACTCTCTCCCGGTAACATCTCCGCTTCTATATTCTGTAATGCTGCCCTGTTCATCAATGCATCAATATTCCTTTGGAGCTGAATGGAATCAACGGATGAAACAGAACCTTTCTTTACTGTTACAATCTGCCCGTCGAATCTTGCATCCAGTGCCGCATATTTATTAAATCCTGTTTTAGTCATTACCTGCTGGTAAAACACATATACTCTTGCCAGCTTCCTGTCAATATTTTCCGCATCACCGATCCTGATGATATGATCACCAATTACAGGAACCAGTTCGAATGTCTGATCCGGTGTAATAATTATCTGGCCGATCTGCGCATTCCAGAATTTATTGTTATAGATAAACCATGCAACCTGTTTCGCCTCTTCTATCTGTGCGCTGTCGGCATGTCTTAATTTTCGTGCACCCGTCATACCTGTTATTACAGGAAGTCGGATGCTTTCATCCTCCAGCAGGGGCATCCTATGACCGGAACTGTCCATATAAAATGTTGTTCCGCTGTTTGTAAAAACTCTTGCAATCGGTTCTCTTTCTTCTACCATTAAATGAAGTGCATCCCTGCTATCAAAATAGAGTTCTGCGTTTTTGATCCATGGATTGGTTTCCAATAACCTTTCAAGGTTCTGAAGATTAAATAAATCAACCGGTTTCTGAACCATCGGACCATTTAATGATTTCTGAAGCAGCTTCATTATATCTTCCCTGTTAATATAAAAATGCTCACCGCTTCCTTTTATTCCTACCAGCACCTCTGTACAAACATGCTTGCTTTTTCTCCTGTTTGCAGCGATCAGTAACGTGGTGATGCCGCTGATTACAAGGAACCATGCTCCCAACACTAAAATTTTCTTTATGACTCTTTTTTTAATCACGATGTCTTCTCAATTAATTTCTTTACAGGTTCTATTAACGCATCAATATCACCGGCTCCGGCCATAACGATCACTTCACCGAATTCTTTGTCCATTTCGGTTGCATGTTTTTTTATCCATACCAGTAATTCATCTTTCGTCATTCCAATTTTATCCCGGTGATGTATTTTATCCAGGATGATTTTACTTGTTACACCCGGAAGAGGTAATTCTCTTGCCGGATAAACAGGTAGTACGATAATCCGGTCTGCAAGTGATAATGCTTCTGCAAATCCTTCTGCCAGGTCTCTTGTCCTCGTAAAAAGATGTGGTTGAAAAACTACCGTCATTATCCTTCCCGGAAATAAAGAGCGAACACTTTTCAAAAGGGCACTTAGTTCTTCCGGGTGATGCGCATAATCATCAATCAGCACCGGAGAAATAAAATGTCCTGCCTTTTTCTTTTCAGGTGGAAGAATATATTCAAACCTTCTTCTTACACCCATGAATGCCGAAATTGCACTCCTGATCTTTTCTTCACTAACATTAATCTGATCTGCAACCGCAATTGCCACAAGTGAATTCTCTACGTTATGCATTCCGCCTATCCGTAATTCAAAATTTGTAAAAACTTTATCTGCTATTCTTACATCATAGGAATATCCACCTTGATCAATGCGGACATTTTCAGCTACTATATCAGCCGCATCATTTTGCAGGCTGTATGTAAGCCTCCGTGTCACGTTTGCTTCTTTCATCCTCGGAAGTCCAAACTTCGTGATGAGCAAACCATTGCTTTTTACTTTGCCGGCAAACTCAATGAATGCATCCTGCATGGATCGTTCGTCACCATATATATCCAGGTGGTCTGCATCCATGGCTGTTATCGCAGCTATGTCCGGACTTAATTTCAAAAAACTTCTGTCATATTCATCCGCCTCGATCACACATACATCATTTTCACTGCTCCAGAAATTGGTGTGATAGTTTACTGATATTCCACCAAGGAATGCATTACAACCAACACCACTGTGTTTCAGGATGTGTGCGATCATCGTTGAAATGGTCGTTTTACCATGCGTTCCTGCAACACATATATTAAATGAGTCTGCACTGATTGCCTGCAAAACATCACTTCTCTTCACCGCCCTGAAACTGTTTTGCCTGTAATATTCCAGCTCCTTGTGTTCCTTTGGAACCGCAGGAGTATACACTACCAGGTCGGGATTTTTTTCCATCAGCTCCAGGCTTTCCTGGTAGTGAATTTCAATTCCTTCCTTCTCCAGCTCCTTCGTAAGAGCAGTTGGTGTTTTATCATAACCACTCACTTCAATACCCTTCGAACGGAAGTAACGTGCTATGGCACTCATCCCGATACCTCCTATGCCAACGAAATAAACTTTCTTTATCCCTTGCAACGTTTCCAGAGAGCCAGCGGATTTTTTTTTATCAACTGCCATTGCCACTGATGCTTTTAATGATCTCCCTTGCTATATGCGCATCGGCGTTCACAATGGCATACCTGCCAATATTATCTCTCAACTCATTCATCTTTTGTTCATCCCAGGCCAACGCTATGATCGTATGAATCAGCTTTTCATTCGCTTCACTGTCTTTTACCATCAGTGCAGCATGCTTTTGCACAAGGTTATTTGCATTTACTGTCTGATGGTCTTCGGCAGCAAATGGATAGGGCACGAACAAAACGGGCTTTTTTACAACACATAGTTCCGCAATGGCCATGGCGCCTGCTCGTGATATCACGATATCAGCTGCGGCATAGGCATTTTCCATCTGTGTAATAAAGTCACTGACCCACACTTGTTTTTCGTTAGCGGCTATCATTTTCCATTTTGCTGCATCTGTTTTACCGGTCTGCCAGATTACCTGAAGATTATTGTTCACCAATTCTTTTAACCCAACTGCCATTGCTTCGTTAATTGACTTTGCACCCAGACTTCCACCTACAACCAGAAGCGTTCTCCTTCCTTCTTTCAAACCAAAAAATTCAAGCGCTTTTGATTTTGGAATGGCCGAAACATCAGGATTGATGACAGGCCGTACGGGGTTTCCGGTAACAATGATCTTCGCGGCGGGAAAAAATTTTTCCATTCCATCTGTTGCTACAAAAACTTTTGTTGCTTTTTTACCAAGAAGAATATTTGATTTCCCTGCGAATGAATTGGATTCATGAATGAACGTTGGTATGTGCTTCGCCTGCGCATAACGCAGAACCGGGAATGATGAATATCCACCCACACCAACAACTGCATCGGGTTTAAATTCGTTCATGATCCTTCTCACCTGTATAAAACTCCTGACAAGCTTGAAAGGCAAAGAGAAATTTTTTATCAAAGAGCTCCTGTTGAAACCAGCTATATCAAGTCCCTTTATATTGTAACCTGCTTGTGGCACCTTTTCCATTTCCATTTTCCCCTTTGCACCCACAAACAATATTTCCGTTGTTGTTCCTGATCTTTTCAACGCGTTCGCGATTGCTATTGCCGGAAAAATATGTCCTCCCGTTCCACCGCCGGCGATTACAACGCGCCTGCCAGTGCTGATGTTTTTTCCACCAGTTGAAGAATCAGATCCTGATACATGCTCTTCAACTTTAGACATCAGCTTTCGGTTTTTTCATTTTCATCATCGTCTTCATATTCATCATCGCTTATATTCTCATTTTCCTTTCCTTCGATCTGTTCCACGTTTCTTGCCACACTCAGAATAATACCTATAGACAAACATGTAAATAAAAAACTGCTGCCTCCCATGCTTACAAGAGGAAGTGTAACACCCGTTACTGGAAAAAGATTCACGTTTACAGCCATGTTCGCCATCGCCTGTAAAACAAGTGTGAAACTGAGTCCGAGTGCAAGGAAAGCACCAAAAGCAAACGGACATTTTTTGAACAACCTGATGCTCCGGTAGAGGAAAACCAGGTAGATAAATAATATAAACGCGCCTCCAAGCAATCCATATTCTTCTATAAGTGTTGCGAAGATGTAATCATTGTAAGCCTGCGGTAAAAAATTTCTAGCTTCACCATTTCCTGGTCCTCTTCCTATGAAACCACCTCTTGCAATAGCAATCTTTGCCTGGTTAACCTGGTAATGATCATCATCTGCATCGGTAGATCCATATATGAAATTTTCTACTCGGCCGATCCAGGTATCTACCCTGGCAAACATGTGCGATGATTTTTCTTTTGGTGTTACCGCAGCTTCATCAGACGTGTGCTGATGACGGATCATGGCAGCCATCACCAGGAATGCCACCGGTATCAAGGCAAGAATAATTACGAGGGCAAGATGCTTTCCACTTACCCTTCCGATAAACATCAGCAGCATACAACTGGAGCCAAGGAGAAGTGCAGTGGAAAGATTCGCGGGTGCAATCAGGATACATGTTACTGCAACCGGAAGAATCACCGGAAGAAAACCGCTTTTGAAATCTTTGATCTTATTCTGTTTCCTGCTTAGCAGGCGTGCAAGGAACATGAACAATGCGAGCTTTGCGAGGTCCGATGTCTGCATCGTCATATTAATGATCGGAAGCCTAATCCAACGGCTACCTTCATTCAGTGTAACACCGAATAATAATGTATAAAGCAGTAATGGTATTGAAAACAGGAAAAGAATTTTTGCAACCTTCGAATAGATAGTATAGTTAACCCTGTGAGCAAAATAGATGACACAAAAACCTACAGCAATGAAAGCAATCTGTTTGAATAAGTAAACTTCTGTATTACCCTTATACATTTTGTAAGCGAGCGAACCGGTTGCACTATAAACAACAAGCAGTGAAACCAGCACCAATAAAAGAACCAGAGCCCAAATCACCTTATCTCCCCTTGTACTTTTAAGGAGACTGGCGGTTCTTATTTGAGCCAGCTCTGAAAATCTTATGTCGGTATTTTCTGTCATTGTTTGTTTATAGGATCATTGCAAATCAGTAACTGTACCCATCACCGGGTACTGAGCATCGGCGAACTATAAATTCTTCACCGCTTCCTTAAACTGGTTCCCGCGGTCTTCATAATTTTTAAAAAGGTCGAATGATGCACAGGCAGGGCTAAGGAGTACAACATCACCTACATTAGCCAGCCTTAATGCAGTAGCAGCAGCATCTTCTGCGCTTACCGTATCCACAATAACTGAAACTTTCTTATCGAAAGCCTGGTGGATCTTTGAATTATCAACACCCATGCATACAATTGCTTTTACTTTCTCATTTACCAGTAGATCAAGAAGCGAATAATCATTTCCTTTGTCAATTCCGCCTAATATGAGAACTGTTGGTTTTGTCATGCTTTCAAGGGCATACCAAGTCGAATTCACATTGGTAGCCTTGCTGTCATTAATAAATTCAACTCCCCTGATTGTAGCTACAGGCTCCATCCGGTGCTCCAGGTTTTCAAAAGTCTGCACTGCTTCCCGGATCTTGTTTTTACGAATATCCATTGTGGCACCTGCTACACTTGCTGCCATTGTGTTGTATTGATTATGTTTTCCTTTTAGCGCAAAATCATAAATGCTCATTTGCTGTTGTTCTGCATTTGCTTTAATGTGCATTTCCTCATCTTTTATGTAGGCGCCCTTTTCAACTTTCTGCTTCATACTGATCGGTAATTGGTTTGAATTAATGGGGTTTTGTTCTAAATATTTTGTGATCACTTCATCATCCAGGTTGTAAATGAAATGGTCCTTTGAAGTCTGGTTCATCGTAATGCGAAACTTGCTGCGTACATAATTTTCAAATTTGTAATCATAGCGGTCAAGGTGATCTTCAGTGATGTTCAGCAGAATGGCTATATCCGGACGGAATGAAACAATATCATCCAGCTGAAAAGAGCTGATCTCTGCAACATATACAGACCTTGGATCCTCTGCCACCTGCCGCGCGAATGAGTAACCGATATTGCCTACAAGCGCACAGTCAAGACCTGCGTGTTTACAGATGTGATAGGTAAGCGCCGTGGTGGTTGACTTACCATTACTGCCTGTAATAGCAATGATTTTACTGTTTCCCTTGTAACGGAAGGCCAGTTCGATTTCACTGATGACCGGAATTCCTTTTGCATGGATTTTTTTTATCCATGGATTCTTGTCCGGAATTCCGGGACTCTTTACCACTTCATCTGCTTCCATCAGTTCATTTTCATCGATTCCATTTTCAATAAACCTGATCGCCGCAGTTTTCAGATCATTACGATATCCATCTTTCAAAGAGCTTTCATCCATCAGCAAAACATCATAGCCTTTCACTTTCGCTAGCATGGCAGCACCCACGCCACTCTCTCCTCCTCCTAATATGACCAGTCTTTTATTCATTTCTCCTCCTGAACATTCAGCACAGAATGCCCGGGTAATTATCTATAGTTTCCATGTACAGGCTCAGCCTGTTTGTACGGAACAATTGGTTTTTCATCTGCATTGCATCTCTGCCTCAATAATCTTTCGGACAACGGCTTTTCATAGTCCTCTCACGGGTGGTTTTTCAACAATACCTTTCCCGTTTCAACGGGTAATATTTTCATCTCAGTTTGAGCGTCACAATCGAAACAACAACACACAATATGGTAATGATCCAGAACCGCGTTACGATTTTGGCTTCATGATATCCTTTCTTCTGGTAATGGTGGTGAAGAGGGCTCATTAAAAAAATCCTCTTCCCCGTACCGTATTTCCTTTTTGTATACTTAAACCAGGTAACCTGCAACAACACGCTCACATTTTCAACCAGGAAAACGCCACAGATAATTGGAATTAAAAGTTCTTTATGTACAATGATGGCAAGTGCTGCGATGAGTCCCCCAAGCGTAAGGCTACCTGTATCACCCATGAAAACCTGCGCCGGAAAAGAGTTATACCACAGAAAACCTACACAGGAACCAATCATGGCGCCAATGAAAATTGAAAGCTCCCCCAGATTCGGGATGTACATGATGTTGAGATAATCGGCAAATACAAGGCTGCCGCTTGCATAAGCAAAAATGCCTAGGCAGGTACTGATAATGGCAGATGTTCCTGTTGCCAGGCCATCAAGACCGTCAGTGATATTCGCTCCGTTTGAAACAGCAGTGATAATAAAAATTACAATCAGAATATAAAGTATCCATGCATAAGAGCGCCAGCTGGAAGGTAACAGCTTCGCATAGTTGAATTCGTGTCCTTTTACAAATGGAATTGTGGTTACCACTTCCTTTGTTTCCACAAACACATGCTTCTTTCCATTGATAATGGTCTGGTGCGCATCAGGAGGTGGATTGTCGCCGAGATATTCACGCCATGTTTTTACATTACTGTTAAACCATAGTGTTGCGCCAACCGTAATACCCAGTGCCACTTGTCCGAAAACTTTAAACCATCCTGCCAGACCATCCTTGTCACCTTTTTTATAAGCAACACCTTTCTCCTGCGCAATTTTTTTAGCACGCAGTTTCAGGTA